>CAYOHN010000260.1:0-5440 GCA_964403735.1 uncultured Spirochaetales bacterium
GCCCGAGGATCTCCGTCTCGAGCCGAAGGAGGTCGGGGCCGGGCTCGAGGCCGAGCGCGGACTCGAGGGCGGCGCGGGCGTCCCCGATCGCGCGTAGGGCGCCGGAGCGGTCTCCGCGCGCAAGCCGTGCGCGCGTCAGCAGCCCCCAGACCTCCTCGTCGTCCCGATGGGCCTCGAGCACGGCCTCGGCGATGCGTTCGGCGAGCTCGCTTTCGCCCGCCTCGAGCCAACGTGCCGCCGCCCGCCGCCCCGTGCGCAGCCAGCGCTCGTCGAGCTCGCGTCGCAGCTCGAGGATCCAGTCGTCGTAGCACTCCGGCGCCAGGGGTCCGCGACGCAGGGCAAGGGCCGCTTCGAGCGCTGCACCCGCCCCGTCGGCGTCGCGTGCGGCGCTCGCCGCGTCGAGGGCGGCGAGGTATTCGCGCCAGGATCGCACGTCCCAGCCGGTGAGCGCGTCTCCGGTCAGGCCGACCCGCTCGCCCTCGACCTCGACGTAGCGACTCGCCGCGCCTTTCCGACGGCGCGGCTCGAGCACGTCCCGCAGCCGCGTGAGCGCCACGCGCAGATTGCCGCGGGCGCGAGTGGCGGATGCGTCGGGCCAGAGGTCCGCCTCGAGCCGCTCCCGAGCCACCGCGCGTCCATCGGCTGCGAGCAGTCGGATCAGCAGCCGGCGCGCCGTCTCGCCGCGCCACTCGCGATCCGATACGCGTCGATCGCCGCGATGGATGACGAGGCCGCCGAGGCTGTCGATGCGCAGGCTCGGCTGGTGTGAGGCGCCGGGCCCGGACGCGCCCGTCCCCTCCTCCTCCGCGCGCGTCACGCCGAGGGCGATCGCGCGCTCCAGGGCCCAGCGGAAGAGCGCCTCGTCGACCTCCGGCGCGAAGTCCCGGAGGCCGGCCTCGCGGTGGATCCGCCAGGCGGCCCGCAGATGGCGACGGGTGCGACCCTCGTCACCGGTGAGCTCGGCGACACGGGCGCAGCAGAGGTGGAGGCCGTGGGCACAGAGCGGGAGCTCGCGATGTTCGAGGCGCTTCCGCTTCGCCTCGAGCGCGGCTCCGGCGCGCGCGGCGTCGCCGAGCTCGGCATGCACGACTGCGGCGAGGGCCACGCCCCCGGCCCAGAGGGGCGCCTCCGAGAAGCGCGACGCCCAGGTGTCCCGGCGCTCGAGCAGGTCGAGGGCGAGAGAGGCGGCGCGTAGCGCGTCGTTAGGCTCCCCGAGCTGCTGGTGCGCGCGGGCCAGCAGGCCCTGACACGCCGCCTCCGCCTCGGCGTGCCGGATCCGTCGCGCCAGCGCCGCCGCGATCGAGAGCTGTTCGAGGGCCTCGCGCGGTGCGCCGGCGCGCAGCGCGACCTGCCCATGGGCCACCGCACAATGCAGTCGATTGAGGCTCTGGCGCGCCGTGACGAACATGCGCGACGCCTCCTCCAGGGTCGCGCGACAGCCCGGGACGTCGATGCCCCGCAGCCCCAGCACGGCGCAGCGCCGGGTCTGCATCGCGAAGAAGCCCGGACCGTGCCGCCGCTGGGCCTCGTCGGCGCAGCGCTCGTCGACCTCCGCGATCACGCGATCCCACTCGCCGCGATGAAACAGGATCGTGGCGCGCACGAGACTGATGCCACCGCGCTCGCGGGGGGCATGGTCGTAGGTGTCCGCCACGTCGAGCAGCCGCAGCGCGAAGCCGTAGCGGCCGGCGATGAAGCTGCCGTCGGCGATGGCGAGCACGACCATGCCCCGCAGCCGGGGCTCGAGCAGTACGCGGCGCAGGGTGAGCGCATGGCGGAAGAGCCCGATCACCTCGGGCATGCGGTTCTCGTTGATTGCGATGATGCCGAGCTCGTGCATCGCCTCGAACTCCGCCGCGCGATTGCCGGCCCGGCGGTACATCTCGATCGCGAGCTTCAGGTTGTCGATCGCGGTGTCCGGGTCACGGCTGCCCTCGATCACGCCAGCGACCGCGATCAGGGCGGGATCCGAGCCGCGCAGCGACTCGGGCAGCGTCCGGAGCGCGCTCGCCGCCAGCTCGTATTGGCCGCGGTTCACCCAGGCGTGCGCCGCGCGAGAGAGCAGCGCCGCCACGGGCTCGTGCAGGCCCGCCGCCAGGTAGAGCCGGAGCGCGTTCATGTCGCGACCGTGTTCTTCGAGGAGCAGGCCGAGCCGGAGGTGGAGCGCCTGCCAGTCCGCGAGCGCCGTGCGCGCCTCGAGCCGCAACCTGAGCCAGTCGGCGAGCAGCTCGTGGAGAGCGATCTCGTCGCCCTTCGCCTGCATCAGCCCCTGGGCGATCGCCTGTTCGATGTGCTCCCAGGCCGCGGGATCGTTGGCCGCCGCGACCAGCGTCTCCCGCGCGACGGGGCCGAGCAAGCTCGCCCGCTCGAGCAGCGCGGCGACCCCGGGCGGCGTGCCCTGGAGCAGCTCGCTGGCGATATAGCGGAAGAGGTCGCGTTCCTGGACCAGCGCGTCGATGAAGCGGGCCCGGGCCCCGGGCTCGATGCCGGCGAGCGCACGGGCCGCGAAGCGGATCGCGATCGCCCAGCCCGCCGTCCGCGCCAGCAGCTGCTCCGCCTGGCGCGGCTCGAGCGCGACCTCCGCGTCGGCGAGCACCGCCAGGACCTGGTTCATGTGCAGGCTCAGCTCCGCCGCGTCGACCTCGAGGGCCGCGCCCTCCGCCAGCATACGCTCGGCCACCTTCGGCCGCAGGCCGCGCGTCGTCACGACGAGCCGCAGCCAGGGCGATCCCGCACGCAGCAACCCGTCGACGATCTCGCAGACCGCGCCGTCGGGATCGAGATGCTCGAAGGCGTCGAGACAGACCATGAGCGGCGTCGCGAGTCCACGGAGCTCGCGCTCGAGCAGCCGTACGATCGGAGCGGGTGCGATCTCGCCGCTTCGCGGCAGCGCGCGCAGGATCGCCGTGCCGAAGGGCTCCGCACCTTCGAGGGGCTCCGGCAGCTCCTCCCGGATCACGTCGACCAGATCTTCGACGAAGACGATCGGATCGCGGTGCAGCGGGCTGATCGAGAGCCAGGCCACGCGGCCGCCGGCGGCGCGCCGCTCGGTCTGCCAGGCGCGGACGAGTGTCGACTTGCCGGCGCCACCGGGCGCGGTCACGAGCACGAGGGCGAGACCCTCGATCTCCTTCGCGCGATCGACGAGCGCCGGGCGCAGGTGCACGCGCATGCCGGCTATCGGCTTCGGTTCGACCACGCGTCCTCCCACCGCTGCTGCGCCCGACGCCGAAATCCGAGCAACCTCCCGGAACAGGGAGAGTTTTCCGGAAACCGACGGGAAACGCAGCAGCGCGAGCCTATGCCCATGATGAAGGACGCGGAGAGCTTCGTCGTGTGGATCGAGCGGGCAGGACCCGACACCGGCCGCCTCGGCGGTTGGGTCGAGTGGACGCGCCGCTCCGAACGCATCGGCTTCCACTCGCCGGAAGAGTTGCTCCGTTTCCTCGAGCTCTGCGTCCGCGATCCCGGTCGGGATCCCGGACGGGTGTCTCGCCCCAGGGAGGAGAGAGAATGATGACGACTGCAAGACCCCCGGACCGGCCGGCGACCCGCTGGCGACCGCCCGCGGCGCCCCCGAGGCTCGCGGCGCTTCGTATCGCGATCCTGACCCTCGCGGCCTTCGTGCCCGCAGGATCGATCCACGCACAATGGCTCTACGCGACCGCTACCAGCCTCGAATCGGATGGCACCTTCATCACGCCCCGCGACGTCGTGACCGACCCGGGCGCTGGCGCGCTCGTCACGACCGCAATCCCGGAGCTGCCGAAGACGGCGGGCCTCGCCGCGGTCCACGTCGAGGGTGACGCGATCCTGTTCACGCCGACCCTGGCGATCGAGCTCCCGGGCTCCGTCTTCGCGACGCGCCAGGACGTCGTGCGCCGCGAGGCCGGCGTGTTCACGATCGAGATCGCGGGCGCGGCCATCGGCGTGCCCGAGGAGAGCGCGATCGACGCCCTGGCGCGGGACGGGGGCGGCAGCTGGCTGCTCTCCTTCGATCGCACCACCGATGTCGGCGGACTCGTGGTGGGCGACGAGGATCTCGTCTCCTTCGACGGGGCGGTCTTCTCGCTCTTCTTCGACGGATCGACGGAGTCCGTGCCGGCCGAAATCGACCTCGATGGCGCCGACTACCGGGTCGCCGAGGACGCCCTGCTGCTCAGCTTCGATCGGGCGGGTCGGATCGACGGTGTCGACTTCGGGCGCGAGGACCTGCTGCGCTTCGATCGCGACGCCGCGAGCTGGTCGCTCGAGCTCGACGCCACCACCCGCGATCCCGCGTTCGCGGCGACGGATCTCGTCGCCGTTCCGGAGCCCGCATTCGGGCTCACCACCCTGCTCGGCGCGGCCGGCCTGCTGGCCGCCGCGTCGCGGCGCGACCGGAGCGTGCGATGAGCGTCTTCCTCGCACGATCGACTTCCATGGAAACCCAACAGGAGAATCCCACCATGTCCTTTCGCTTCGTTCCCGTACTCTTCGCTGCCCTCACCCTCACAATCGGACTCCTGCCGGTCGCCGGCGCCTCAGCCCAGGGCTACATCGAGATCAACCAGGCAATCGTCGACGCCGGCGGTGGTTTTCCCTATGTGATCTCCGCCCCGGGCAGCTACCAGCTGACCGGCAACCTCACGAAGACCGCCGCCGACGGCAGCGTCCCGGCAATCGAGATCACCACGAGCAACGTCGTGCTCGACCTCGGCGGCTTCACGATCGCGGGACCCGGCATCTGCGCACGCAACGGCTCGACCGGCGTCGTCACCTGCTTCGACCACGTTCCCGGTACCGGCATCCAGGAGTCCGGTGGCAACACCAACATCCGCATCCGAAACGGCAGCGTCAAAGGCTTCTTCAACGGCATCAGCGCGACCGCGACGGGCATGATCGTCGAGGTCCTCACCGTCTACGACAACGCCTTCGTCGGCGTGAGTGCGATCGGCGATACCTCGCGTATCGAGAACGTGACGGCGATCCGGAACGGCACGAACGGCCTCGTCGTACAGAACAACAGCGCCGTGCAGTCCTGCGACGCCTCGCAGAACGACGACTATGGGATCCTCGCGAACCTGGCGAGCTCCGTCCGCTTCAACAACGTGATGGGCAACCGACTCGGCGGCATGTCGCTGAACAGCCAGGCGGTCTTTTCGCAGAACGAAGTGCTCGACAACTTCGGACCGGACCCCGTCTTCAGCGGCACCGACGGCGGCGGCAACAACTGCACGAATGCAGCCGGGACGCCGGTGGGCTGCTAGGAACGGCACACCTCCAGGAACGCCGCGCCCCGCCACGCCGCCTGCGTGTGGCGGGGCGCTTCGTCCGGGTGGCGTACGTCGGAACCGCCAACACCCGCTGCCCTCGCTCCTGCACGCCCTCCACGGTCTGCACGAAATCGCAGGTGTAGCCGTAGCTCCTTCAAGATTTCGCAACGCAGAGATCGGGCCGA
>CAYOHN010000261.1:0-5432 GCA_964403735.1 uncultured Spirochaetales bacterium
CGCCGCGCTGCGGCTACCGCCCGAAGCCCGGCTCTACCCACGTTGGATCCCCGCGGCGGGTCTCGTGTGTTGCCTGGGATTGGCGTTCTGGGTCGAGCCGGCGATCTGGGGCGCTGGCCTCGGCCTCATCGCCGCCGGGCTCGTCTGGCATGGGGTGGCTCGGCGGGGTGTCGGAGAAGCGGGGGCGGCGGAGTGACTTTGCGGGTGCACACGACGCCGGCTGCCTGGCTCCACGGTCGTCTCATGCCGGATCGAGACAGCGGCAATCGGGTAATGGCGTTGCGCCTCGAGGGCGCGAAGATGACCGGCGCGGTTGTCACGACCTGGCGCATGAGTTCCCCGACCTCGCGACGACCCACTCACTCGACCATTGCGAGGTCGTCCAGGAACTCGGACGCCGGCTCCACGCCGGTGATCAGGAGATGATCACGAGCACGCGTGCACGCCACGTACAGGAGATGTCGCTCGGTCTGATACACATCTTCGAGATCGGCTTCGTCTGCGACCGCTTCGATCCGGCCTTGCAGGGGAACGACCTCGTCGTCGCACGCCATGACGGCGACGGCCCGAAACTCCAGCCCCTTCGCGCGGTGCATCGTGGCAATGGACAGCTTCCCGTGGGCCGACTCCATGCGGTCGCCGACGATCTGGTATGGGATGCTCGCGGCCTCGACGGCCGACTGCGCCCGCGGCAGCTCGGCCTCCGAGCGCACGAAAACGGCGATTTCGTGCGGTGCCAATTCCTCCTCGATCCACTCACGCAGCCGACGCGAAACGACTTCGCCCTCGCCGTCGGCCGACTGCGCCGTCTCGACATTCGGCGCGGGGCCGTTGAACACCGAAACCGTGCCGCGACGGTCTTCCTGGTTGCCGTCGACGTCGGACAGGACGGGGCCGAGGAGCCGGTCCGCCTGCATCCGGATCTGATGGGAAGTGCGGTAGTTGATCCGCAGCGTCGTCGAGCGCCCGCGTACCTCTACGCCGAGCGCCTTCCACGAGAAGGGCTGGCGGAAGATGCGCTGGCCCAGGTCGCCCGCGAAGAAGAGGCCATCGGGTCGCGAGCCGCCTAGCGCAGCGAGGAACCGGAGCTCGGCTACACCGACATCCTGCGCCTCGTCCACGACGACGAAGTCGAACGGGGGACGGCTCGCCTTGGCGAGATGCGCGGCCAGCCGCTCGAAGACGTCCGCCTCGGTCAAGCGCCCTTGCTCGTCCAGCGCGCCGCGGACGCGCTCGAAGATCGACCAGAGGACGGCCCGCTGGGTCTCCGCCAGCCGGGTCTTCCGCCCGAGTCGGCGGACGTCGCGGTAGTCCTCCCAGCGCCGGAGCTGCCAGGCGTCCACGACATCCTTCCACTCCGTCCACAGGAAGTGATCGCTGAAGCGGTGAGCCTCGCCGCCCGCTCCGGCGTCCCGCAGCAGATCCCTCACCTGCTCGTCCGCAGCCAGCTCGACTCGGCCGAAGTTGGCCTCGTGGAGCCTCATGCCAATCGAGTGCATCGAGTGGACTTCCAGGCGCTCAGCCAGGCTCGGCTCGTTGCCGATCAGGCGATTCAGCCGGACGCGCAGGGCATTGGCCAAGGTCTCCGAGAAGGTCGTGAGGAGCACCCGCGAGTTAGGGTGCGCGCGCGCCAGGTGCACCGCGCGGTGCAGCGCCACGATCGTCTTGCCCGTGCCCGCCGAGCCCGCGACCCTCGCAGGACCCGCGTACGAACGCTCGACGATCTCCCGCTGCGCGGGGTGGAGGAAGACCGTCCACTTCTCCCAGGGATATTCGAGCGCGCGCTCGAGTTCCTCGGCATTCGTCATCACCCGGAAGCGACGCTGTGCATCGGGATGGGAGAAGGGGTCCGTGCTCGCGCTCGCCTGGAGCGACGGGACCGGCGTGCTTCCCGTCGCCAGCTCGAGCAGCGCCTCGGCGGCTTCGGCGGGAAGATGATCCGCGAGATCGAGCACCGTGTCCTCGGTGGCGAGCCGGACGTCGTCCAGCCACTCCGGCGGGACGCCGAAACCGAGGAGTTCGTCGTCGGGGATGGCATCGAAGATCGAGGGCTTGGGCGTTGACGGCGCCGCCTCCGCAGGTGCGTCGACGTAGCGCGGGATCTCGATCTCCCGAACCGTCTCCCGCACCTCGACGAGCTGCGCCGCGCCCGTCTTCGGGTGGCGTTCGAGCTTGCGCCTCTCCGCCCAGCGATAGGCCGCGTCGTGGTGATCGACGTAGCAGAGGAGCAAGCTGCCCGAGGTCTTGTGGACGATCAGACGGATGTCGCGACTGACCCGCACGGACCAGAAGTCCTTGTCCCGGGCCCGATCGAGCTTGTGAAGCTTCATGCCCGGGTTGGCGGGATTCAGCTGGAGGTCGAAGGCGGTCGTCTTGACGGCCTTTTGTTCGTCGCCGGTCAGCTTCGCCAAGCTGTCGGTGAAAGTGTCGGCGATTCGGAAGTCCACCTCAAACCTCCACGGCCACCGGCACGCCTATCTGATTGGCGATCTCGGTGTAGAGATCGACGTCGATCTCGGGTGCACGAATGCTCACGACCAGGGCATAGCGTGCAGCCTGATTGTACCGCTCGAGTTTGGGACGGGTCTTCCACCAGCCGAGCGCCGGACACACGGCGATGCTGCCGCGACTTGCAAGATCCGCGGCCGTTCCTCGCCAGATGTCTGCATGGAGCGATCCGCGGTGACGCGCCTGTTTGCCAATCAGCCAGAGCGGATCATCGCTGTCGCGGAGGGTCCCTTCTTCGCTGTCTCGCGCGACCGCGTAGATCCGGGTCCGAAAGTCAGCCAGCGACTCATGGGGGCGACGGACCTCGAACCGGAGGCCGTGGGACTCATACCGGTAGCGCGATCGCACGCCACGCTTCGAGGGATTTGGCTCGATGAAGTAGGACAGCGTGACGCGCAACTCGACTTCGGTCGCCCCCAGATCCTCCAGTACCTCTCGCGGCCAGGGTAGATCGTGGACATGCATGTCGCGGAGCTTCGGGGCCTTCGAGCCCTCTCGCTGAAAGGGATGCAGCGCTTCCTGGATCACCATCGTGAGTGAGTTCGAGACGCTCCAGAGTGCTCGGTCGAGTGTTGGTACGCCGAAGCCGCAACGCCGAACGAGCTGCACATAGTCCTTCTTCGACGGATTGCCGTTCGCCGGTAGAAAGGCGCTCTTCATCGAGGCGCTCCACTCCGCTGAATGCACGATCAGCGCGCGGATTGTCTCGGGCCAGAGGTCCGGATAGATGGCCATGATCTGAGCCGCCATGCGCGACGCAAGGGCTGTTGACGCACTCGTCGCGTTGGTCGTGGTCAGGAGCCGATCGGCGGGACGATGGTGCGTAGTCAGAAGGCTGAGGCTCGGCATCGAGACGGCGCTGAGGGCGTCCTTCGCGGCATTGCCGCCCTCCAGGACGACGTCGGGCTTTAGGGGCCAATGCGATTGCCAGATGAGCGAGGTCGTACTGAACGGGCTAAGCCCACCCGCCGGGGCGACGGGGGTGTAGTCCGCAGTGTCGGGCTCGGTGATCCGCCCGAGCTGTGTCGATGCTCCGACGGTGAGAGCGTTCCATGCTTGAGCGGGGTCGTGGATGCCGTCAGTCTCGTTGCTGGAGGGCGATTCGCTCCATGCCTTTGGATCCTGGATGTTCCCAGCCGAGACCACGAGCAGGCGACGGTTCGCGCCATAGCCATCCACATCCGCGGCCAGGGAATCGACAGCCGCCGACCAGGCCGACGGTTGACCCCGGTCGCGATCATCCCGCGCCGTGACGGCCATCCCGAACACCCGTTGGCGGGAGGGCGCGGTCACCTCGGGTCGTGCGACAGCTTCTACGGTGAGATACCCGTGGTGGACGGGATCTCCTCCGCCAGCCCCGCTGTCGGGAAGGAGCTTGACTGACTCCAGGCGATGGCCGAGCGACAGGGGATCGCTGTTCGCGAGGAGTGGGGTCAGGTCGCCCGCGAGCGCTATGCCTGCCATCTCGGTTCCATGGCCATGGCCGTCGTCGGCACCCCAGCCGGGTTCGACCGTGTGCAGGTCCCCTGAATCCAGGGCTCGGATGAGGAGTGGATGCCCGCGGTTGACGCCCGTGTCGAGCAGGCACACGCGCGGCACGTCGTCGCCCGGATCGGCGTACGTCGTGCGGCCGAGAAGATCGTCGAGCCAACTCGCCTGCTCTTCGGGCGGAAGGGAATCGAAGAACTCGGCGGTTTCCTTGGCGCGCCGCAGCTCCGCGATGCTGTTGAGCGTCAGGATCGAGCGTTGCATCTGCTCGACGGACGCGTGGGTCAACAGCACGGTCCGCTCTGGAAAGACCAGATCGGCTGGCGCGACGCGCATCCCCTGAGCCTCCGCCCGTTCGCGGAAAGCCGCGACCGTTGCCTGGCGATTCCTCCGGACGGGAAGCCAAACCTCCCACCAGAACGGCGGTTCGCCGGCTTCCGGAAACACTGCGACGTCGTCCGTCCACAGCGCTCGGAGCCCCGCTGCGCGGATCTGCCGGATGGCGTCGATCAGCCGCTGATTGTCTCGCGCGCGGCCGCCGCTGTCCCGCTTCCGCTCCAAGTAGTCGCGAACGAGGCGCTCGAAGTGCTCGAGCTTCCCGTCCGGCACGAACACCGTCGCTTGTGTTCGATTCTCCTCGTGGCGGATATTGAGGAGTTCGATCCCCGAAGCCTCTCGCGCGAGGCTCTCGAAGGCCAGCTCGATGTCGGGGAAGCTCTCGAACTCGACCTGGAGCCCGAGGCCTTCCTCCAGCCCAGCGGCTTGCTGGGCTTGCCGTGCAGCAGCCGCATCGACGCGAAGCTCTTCGAGCTGTCCGCGCAAGGCGCCGCCGTGCTGGGCTCGTTTGCGCTCAGGGATGGCAGAACGGCGCGGGCCCCGAGGGGGAGGCCGGTAGACCTTCGCCTGTGTGACCCCTTCGAGGATGAAGTGGCGCCTTCGTTCATCAGTTCCATTGGCCATGCGCGCGGCTGCGCTCCTCTCCTACGACTTCTTGCGCAACCTCGCGGCGATCGCCTTGCGCTCCTCAATCGTCGCCCCGATCTCGGCTTCGCGGATCCGTTCGCGGCCGTGGATCAGTGCGTCCTTCAATGCCTCGTCCGCGGCTCGCGTGACCTCGGCGTAGCTGAGACCCGCGGCGGCCTCCGCGAGGCGCGACCACGCAACCCGCTTGACTGCCGTGCGGGCCAGCCGCGCCTTCAAGAGCTGGGCGATCTGCACGGTGTCGGGAATCTCGTAGTGAAGAACGTCGTCAAAGCGCCTGAACAGGGCTGGGTCGAGGATCTCGGGGTGATTCGTGGCGGCGAGTATCAGGCTGTGGGAGCGGTCCTGCTCGAGCATCTGGAGAAAGCTGTTCAGCACGCGCCGGATCTCGCCCACGTCGTTGCCGAGCCCGCGCTGCGAGCCGATGGCATCGAACTCGTCGAGGAAGTAGACAC
>CAYOHN010000262.1:0-5431 GCA_964403735.1 uncultured Spirochaetales bacterium
AGTAGCGCCGAAATGCCGCCGAGTGAGGCGCCCACCAGCACCGGGCGCTCGCGAAAGCCGGCGATCCACGTCTGCACGTCGCGGACGAACGCACCGACGGAGTAATCGCCGTCCGGCGACCAGCCGCTCTCGCCGTGGCCGCGCAGGTCGACGCTGATCGCGTACCAGCCTTCGCGCGCGAGGGTTTCGGCGGTGCCACCCCAGGCGTGCCGGGTCTGGCCGCCGCCGTGCAACAACACGACCGGCGGCGCCTCCGGATCGCCCCAGCTATCGGCGACCAGCGGGAGCCCGCCGTGTCCTTCGAGCTGCAGCCGCCGCGGTTCCAGCGCCAAGCTGCTCTGCGTCTTCCGCTCCACAGCGATCCTCACTCGACGCGTCGACGCCCGGCGCAACGCCGGACTGCGCTCGATAGCCCGATGGCGGGCCTCGCGCCAGCCGCCCGCGGTCGTTTCACCGGTCAGCGCGCTCGCGGTACGAGTCGGATCGGGACCGCGTCGTCGCGACCGAAGAGGAATCCGATGTACGAGTCCGCCCAGCCGTACTTCTCGTTCATCAAGGCATTGATCCGCTCGCGCGCGGGGACCTCCGGCACCGCACGGACGTCGAGCGATTTGCCGTCGCGCACGACGGTCACTTCGGGTCGCTCGCGGAGTCGGAGGTACCAGCCCGAGCTCTCGTTGCCCGAGCGCAGCCACGCGCGGCCGCCGTCATCGACGACCCACAGGCGCGTCTCCTGCGACTGCCCGGCGGCGTCGGTCGTGCGCAGCACGACCACCTCTCCACTCTCGGATGCGACCATCGAGCCCGCGGCGAGGGCCACCAGCGCGGCGAGCGCGACGACGACGAGCCGGATGACGAACCGCATTCGCTTCCTCCTTCCCGGGTGCCCGCAGATGCTACTCGGAAGCACGAGCCGGAAGCGAGCAGAATCACACGTCTCGACGCGCTCCGGGCTGAAATGTAACGTGTTTCAAATCTGACGAGGGGGCCGATGGTCACGGGACACAGCGAGGACCCGGCACACGGGGTTCCGATACGCGAGCCGGCCGGGCCCTCGAGGCGTCTCTCCGGACCGGAGCTGGCGGAAAAGACTGCTCTCGTGACGGGGGCCGCATCCGGGATCGGCCGGGCGACGGCGCACGCGCTCGCGCGCGCAGGGGCGAAGGTGGTCGTCGCGGATGTCGACGCTTCCGGTGCGGAAGCGGTGGCGGCCGCGATCGCCGCGGCGGGCGGCGAGGCGCGCGCGATCCGCTGCGACGTCACGCGTCCGGACGAGGTCGACGCGATGGTGAGAGCCGCACTCGACGCCTTCGGCGGTCGGCTCGACTGCGCGGTGAACAACGCCGGCATCACCGCGCCGGGCGGCCTTCTGCACGAGATCGCGCTCGACGCCTGGGACCGCCAGTTGGCGGTGAACCTCACCGGCGTGTTCCTGTGCCTGCGCGCCGAGCTGCCGGTGATGCGCGCGCAGCGCAGCGGCGCGATCGTCAACATGGCATCCGGCGCGGGCCTGATCGGCACGCCGGGTCTCGCGCACTACGGCGCGGCCAAGCACGGGATCCTCGGGCTGACGAAGACCGCGGCGCTCGAGAACGCCGCGCTCGGCGTGCGCGTCAACGCGCTGTGTCCCGGCTCGACCGACACGCCGATGCTGCGCGCCTTCATGGACCGCTCCGACGCGGCCCGCAAGATGATCCTGAACAGCATTCCGGCCGGCCGGCTCGGCACGCCGGACGAAGTAGCGGAGGCGGCGCTATGGCTGTGCTCCGAGCGCGCGTCGTACGTGAACGGCGAATCCATGCTCGTCGACGGTGGCGCCGTCGCGCGCTGACGAGGAACGAGGCGGCCGATGCACTTCGTGATCCCGACCGCATTCAGTCCCGTGTCGCATCTGTGTGCGATGGCTCGCGCTGCCGAGGAGCATGGCTGGGACGGCGTGGCGATCTCGGACCACGTGGCGCATCCCGAGCGCATCGACACGCCGTACCCGTACACGCGCGACGGGGCCATCCGCTGGGACGAACACACCGTGTGGCCGGATCCATGGGTCACGATCGGAGCGATGGCCGCCGTGACGACGCGCCTGCGTTTCCTGTCCAACGTGTACGTCCTGGCGCTGCGCAATCCGTTCCTGGCCGCGAAGGCGATCGCGACGGCGGCGGCGCTGTCGGGCGACCGCGTGGCGCTCGGCATCGGCGTCGGATGGTGTCGGGAAGAGTTCGCGCTCGCCGGCCAGGACTTTCGCACCCGGGGCAAGCGCACCGACGAGATGATCGCGGTGCTGCGCAAGCTCTGGAGCGGCGAGTACGTCGAGCACGACGGGCCCTTCTACCCGTTCGATCGCGTGCGCATGCTGCCGGCGCCGTCAGGGCGGATCCCGCTCTACGGCGGCGGACTGTCGGAGCCGGCGCTGCGCCGCGCCGCGCGTCTCGATGGCTGGGTCTCGGATCTGCACACGCGCGCGGAGCTCGCCGAGATCCTCGGGACGCTGCGGCGGCTGCGCGCCGACGCCGGGCTCGCAGACCAGCGCTTCGACGTCGTAGCCTCGTGCGTCGACGCCTTCGACGCCGATGGCATCCGCCGACTCGCCGACATCGGCGTCACGCACTACGCGACGGCGCCGTGGCTCTTCTACGGCGGCGGCTGGGACTCGCTGCCGGACAAGATCGACGGGTTGCGCCGCTTCGCCGACGACGTCATCGCGAAGCTGCGCTGACGGCAAGCGAGCAAGATCGAACGGGAATTCCGAACGAGAATGGGAGGCTGAATGCGTCGCTTCGAGGACAAGGTGGTGCTGATCACCGGGGCTGCGTCGGGCATCGGGCGAGCCTGTGCGCTGCGGCTCGCCGGGGAGGGCGCCCGGCTGGTGCTCTTCGACGTGCAGGCCGAGGCGCTGGAGGTCGTCGCGAAGGCAGCGCGCGAACGCGGCGCCGACGTCGACACGCGCCGCGTCGACGTCGCCGACGAGACGCAGGTGCGAGCGGGCGTTGCGGCAGTCGTCGACCGCTTCGGGCGCCTCGACGTCGCGTGCAACGTCGCCGGTATCCTGCGCTTCGACCATACCCACGAGCTGGCGTGGGCCGACTGGAACCGCGTGCTTGCCGTCAATCTGAGCGGAACGTTCCTGGTGTGTCGCGAGGCGATCCCGCGCTTGCTGGAGTCGCGCGGCAACCTCGTCAACATCGCATCGACGGCAGGGCTGCGCGGGCATCCGTGGACGGCGGCGTACTCGGCATCGAAGGGCGGCGTCATCGCGCTGACGTCCGGCATCGCGATCGAGTACGCGAAGCAGGGGCTGCGGGCCAATGCGATCTGCCCGGGCAGCATCGAGACGCCGATCACGCAGGCGTTCCGGATTCCGGACGGCGCGGATCCGAAGCTGGTCCGGCGCATGATGCCGCTCACCGGTTTCACCGGGCCCGAAGCCGTCGCCTCCAGCGTCGCGTTCATCGCCTCGGACGAGGCCTCGCACATCACCGGCGAGACCCTCCGCGTCGACGGCGGCGCGCTCTCGTGAGCGGACTCCTGGCGGGCCGCGTCGCCATCGTGTCCGGCATCGGCCCGGGCCTCGGTCGCGAGGTGGCGCGGGCGTTCGCGCGCGAGGGCGCGGATCTCGTGCTGGCCGCGCGCACGGCGGCGAGCCTCGCGGAGCTGGCCGAGGAGCTGCGCGGCGCCGGTCGCCGCGTGCTCGAGGTGCCGACCGACATCACGCGGCGCTCGGATTGCCAGCGGCTCGCGGCGCGCGCGCGGGACGAGTTGGGCGGCATCGACGTACTGGTGAGCAACGCGTTCGACATGGGCGCGATGAAGCCGCTGGCCGAGGCCGACGACGAGGCTCTGCTCCGGCCGCTGCGCGTGAACCTGCTCGGCTCGCTGCAGCTCACGCGCGAGGTGATCCCGGCGATGCGGGAGCGAGGGCAGGGCGCGATCGTCATGGTCAACTCGATGGTGGTCCGCGACGTGCTGCCGAACATGGGGCCCTACGCCGCGTCGAAGGCGGCGCTGCTGGCGGCGGCACAGGGTCTCGCGCGGGAGCTGGGACCCGACGGGATCCGCGTGAACTCGGTGCTGCCGGGCTATATCTGGGGTCCCAACCTCCAGGCGTATTTCTCGCACCAGGCGACACAGCGGGGCGTCGATCCGCAGCAGATCTACGACGAGACGGCCACCCGGGCGGCGCTGCGCCGGCTTCCCACGCCCGAGGAGATCGCCGACGCGGTCGTCTTCCTGGCTTCGGACCTGGCGCGCGCGATCACCGGCCACTCGCTCGACGTGAACAGCGGGCAGATCCTGCACTGAGCGGCGGGATCGACGCGGTGATGCGGGTCCTGCTCGCCCGGTTTTGACGAACGCGGCCGCGAGGGATACTGAACCGGGACGCCATGTCTCCCCTCGTCCGGAACCGGGAGTGCCCCTTGCCCTCACGCCTCGAACTCGATCTCGACCACCTCGACATCGACCGCCTGCGCCGCCGGCGCGGCGAGAAGTGGCAGCAGTATCCGCCGGACGTGCTGCCCGCGTGGGTGGCCGAGATGGACTATCCGCTGGCCGCGCCGATCCGGCGCGTGCTCGAAGACGCGCTGGCCCACGACGATCTCGGCTACCCGATCAACCCGCGGCCGCAGGATCTGCCGACCGTGTTCGCGGCGCGGATGCAGGAGCGCTTCGGCTGGCAGATCGATCCGGAGCGCGCGCTGGTGCTGACAGACGTGGTGCAGGGGATCTACATCGCGCTCGATCGCTTCGCGGCGTCCGGCGAAGGCGTCGTCGTGCAGACGCCCGTGTACCCGCCGTTCCTACACGCCGTGCGCGACACCGGACGGCGTCTGGTCGAGAACCCGCTCGTGGAGAGACCGGATTCCTCTGCGCCCGAGCTCGCGCCGCGCTGGGAGATCGATTTCGACCATCTGCGCGGTGCCCTCGACACGGAGACGCGCGTCCTGCTGCTGTGCCATCCCCAGAATCCCACCGGTCGCGTCTTCGAGCGCGCCGAGCTGGAGGCGCTGGCGGAGCTGGCGCTGCGCCACGAGCTGGTCGTCGTCTCCGACGAGATCCATGCCGATCTGATCCATGCCGATCCGGTCCATCCGGGCCGGCGCCACCTGCCGTTCGCCGCGCTGGCGCCCGAGGTCGCCGCGCGCACGATCACGCTGACGTCGGCGACCAAGGCGTTCAACATTCCGGGCCTGCGCTGCGCGCTCGCGCACTTCGGCAGCGCGGAGCTGCAGCGCCAGTTCTGCTCGCTGCCGGGTCACCTGCGCGGTGGTATCGGATCGCTCGGACTCGCCGCGACGGCCGCGGCGTGGAGCGAGTCCCAGCCCTGGCTCGACGCGGTGCTGCGCTATCTCGACGGCAATCGAGCGTTCGTCGCGGAGTTCGTCGCCGCCGAGCTGCCGGGCGTCCGCTTCCGCCCGCCCGAGGCGAGCTACCT
>CAYOHN010000263.1:0-5400 GCA_964403735.1 uncultured Spirochaetales bacterium
GTCCCAGCGCGAGTCGCTGAGGATGTCGTCGAGCATCTGGCCGAGGCTCGGGTGGACTTCGTAGGAGATGCCGAGCTTCTCCGTCAGATAGCGATGGTACACCTCGACGTGACGCGCCTCGTCGGCCACCTGGTTGGCGGCGTAGAACTTCGCCTCCGCCCACGGGACCGTCTCGACGATCTTGGCCGTCGCCAGCAGCGCGCCCTGCTCGCCGTGCAGGAACTGCGACAGCATGAACGCGTTCATCTCGAGGTTCAGCGTCAGCGCCTCGCGGTCGCTGAGCGTGCGCGGCGGGTTCAGGAACTGGTTGATCGCAGTCCCGCCGCCTGTCTTCTGGCGCCCGGACACCATCTTCTCGATGTCGACATCGATGGACCAGTCGAGGTCCGTCGCGTTCCAGGTGGCTGCTTTCCCCTTCTCGTAGAGGTCCATCAGCTTCTGGCGCTTCAGCTCGTACTGCCAGTCGAAGACCGCGTCGATCGTCGACTGGACGTGCTGGACCTTCCCGACGGCCGGGATCGGGAGCGTGTTGTGCTGCTGGTAACGCATCAGGGAATCTCCTGGATCGGTTCCGACGTCGGGGCGAACGGAACTTGCAGATAGCCGAGGAAGACGCGCGCGAGCTCTTCGGCGGCCTCCTCCTCGGACAGTGAAGCGAAGGGATGACCCGGGTCGCCGAGCAGGACGCCGGCGACCATGGAGCCGAACACGATCGCGACGGCGATCGGCACCGCCAGCGCCGGGTGCGGATGACCGATTGCACCGGGCCGCGAGAGCAGCACCGCCGAGACGCGGTCGGCCACCTCGCGCTGGAAGCGCTGGGCCTCGCCGCGGAACTCGAGATCGTGGACGGCGCGCGCGACGAAGGCGCGGATCAGCGCCCGGCGGCTCCGGAATACCGAGACCAGCTCTCCGGCGTACGCGCGGACGATCCCGCTGACCGAGGTCTCGCTCCAGCTGTCCGGCTGCGTCAGCAGATCGAGGCGCTCGCGCTGTTCGCGGAAGAAGCGCTCCTCGAGCGCGCGCAGCAGCTCGTTCTTGTCGCGGAAGCGCGCATAGAAACCGCCGACCGAGGAACCCGCGCGCCGGACGATCTCCGGAATCGACACCTCGGCCGTGCCGGCCTCCTCGATCAGCGCCTCGGCGGCATCGAGCAGTCGTTGCAGCGTGCGCTCGCTGCGCGCCTGCTTGGGGCGGGCGACACTGTCGAGCGGAACCGCGACGCGCAGGACGGGATCCAGAATCGGCAGCTGAGCGGTCAGATGGAGGCTCCCGGCGAGTCGTATCTCTCGGTCCCCCGTCGGAGCGACTTCTGGACCGTTGGGAACGGATCGGAGGAAAAAGAATCCAAATCGGAATCTGGTTCGTTTTTTAGCCCAACGAACACGGTGACGTCAAGGCTTCTCTCGTGGGCCGGGCTAGGCGACGCGGGACCGGTCGAGCAGGATCCAGCGCAGCCCGACCCCGCCCGCCGACACCCAGCGCAGGAACGACGGCACCGGCCGCTGGTACACGACCACCGCGAAGCGCTCCTCTCCGGCCCAGCGCACCCGGACCTGGGCACCCGCTTGGATCTCGGCCGGGGTCCGCACGAACACGCCACCGCGCGACGCGTCCTCGATCCACCCCTCGAAGCGACGCGCACCGACGAACAGCTCGCACTCGGTACGCGGACGTACGCGTCGATTCGCGCGGCGCTCCAGCTCTTTCACCAGCTCGGCCATTGCCAGCTCCCCTTCGTCTCGTGCTCCGGTGAGTTGCAACGGCCGACGAGCAGGTGACGAAACGTCGCGCTGCACACGCGCGCGCCCTTGCGCAGCGGCGGGCGGCGTCCCACTCTGCGCGTCCGCGCGCAGCTCGTGCGCAATTCGGAGGGCAGAGTGAGGGACTTCCAGATCCAATCATCGGGACGCGGATCGTCGGGACGTGGATCGTCGAGGCCGCGCACCGCGCCGGGACGGTTTAGCACCGGGCCGCGCCGCAAGCCGACCCGCACCCGCGCTGGCAAGGGAAAGCGCCAGACGCTGGCCGAGCGCGCGGACAAGTACGCGCTGTACCAGAAGTCCGTCCAGGACCCGGAGGGCGACGTCGTCCGCGTGCGACGGATGTACGAGCGCCTCTATGGCCGCACGCCCCGCACGATGCGTGAGGATTTCTGCGGCACCGCGGCCTATGCCTGCGCATGGGTGGCAGCGCACCGTGAGAACCGCGCGTGGGGCGTCGACCTGGATTCCGAGCCGCTCGACTGGGGACGGGCGCACAACGTCTCCAAACTGCGCCCCGATCAGGTGCGCCGCCTGCATCTGCTGCAGGACGACGTCCGGACCGCCCGCACGCCCAAGGTGGACGTCATCGTCGCGTTCAACTTCTCGTTCTTCCTGTTCAAGGAAAGACAGGAGCTGCTGCGCTACTTCAAGAGCTGCCGCGCTGCGCTCGCGCGCGACGGCATCTTCGTCATCGACGCCTATGGCGGCCCGGAGTCGATGCAGAAGAACATCGAGCGCCGCCGAGTGGGCGGCTTCACCTACCTCTGGGAGCAGGCGCGATTCGATCCGATCACCCACGACGCCAGCTGCTACATCCACTTCGAGTTCTGCGACGGCAGCAAGCTGCACCGCGCGTGGGGCTATCACTGGCGGCTGTGGACCGTCGCCGAGCTGCGCGACCTGCTGGCCGACGCCGGCTTCTCCGAAACCACGGTGTACTGGGAGGGAACGGATACCCGGACCAACGAGGCCAACGGCGTCTTCCGCCCCCGCGCCCATGCCGAAGAAGATCCGGCGTGGATCACGTACCTGGTGGCGAAGAAGTGAGTCCGGCGCCGGATCGCCCCGCGGAAGATCCGGCACTCCGACCGATCGCGCTCCAGAACCGTTCGGGCCTCGAAGCGGAGCTGTTGCCGTTCGGCGCCACACTGGCACGGCTGCGCGCACCGGATCGCGAGGGACGGCTCGGCGACGTCATCCTCGCGTTCGCCGAACTCGCCGACTACAGAGGCGAGCACCCGCACGTCGGTGCCACCGTGGGTCGCTATGCCAATCGCATCGCGCACGCCCGCTTCGCGCTCGACGGGCGCAGCTACCCGCTCGCGGCGAACGACGGCATTCATCACCTGCACGGCGGCCCGCTCGGCTTCGATCGCCGCCCGTGGCAGGATCCGGAACGCTTCTCGGTGCCGGACGGCTCGGGCGTGCGGATGCACCTGCACAGTCCCGCCGGCGATGCCGGCTATCCCGGCGCCCTCGACGTCGTGGCGAGCTTCACGCTGCGCGATGATGATTCGCTGTGGATCGAGTATCGCGCCAGCACCGATGCCCCCACCGTCGTGAACCTCGCGAACCACGCGTACTTCCAGCTCGACGACGCCGGCGCCAGCTCCGTGCTCGATCACGTCCTATGGCTGGCAGCAGCACAGTACACGCCGGTCGACGGGGACGGAATTCCGGACGGCTCGATCGCGCCGGTGGCCGGCACTCCCTTCGACTTCACGACGCCGCGCCGGCTCGGCGAGCGCATCGCCGAGCTGGTGGCGACGCGCGGCGGTTACGATCACAACTTCGCGCTCGACCCCGGAGGGGATCCGATGCGGCTCGCCGCGCGCCTCGAGGCGCCGCGCAGCGGGCGCACGCTCGAGATCCGGACGAACCAACCGGCGCTTCAGCTCTACACCGGGAACTTTATAGACGGCCATCTCCGCTGTCGCCACGGGGTGCGACCCGGGCGCTGGCACGCGGTCTGCCTCGAGACCCAGGCGTTCCCGAATGCACCGAACCAGCCGAGCTTCCCGTCAGCGCGGCTCGACCCCGGTGCGGTCTATCGACATGCCACGGTGTATCGTTTCGGGACCTGCTGATCCTCCGGCTGCGAACGGACGAAGGCGAAGCAACGAAGGAGGGGCTCCATGCGAAGGGTTCTGCGCATGTTCGCGCTGCTCCTGGCGTTGGCGCTCGTCGCCGGCGCGGTCTTCGCGATCCCGACGATCTGGGGCCGGCCCTGGTCGATCGAGCATTTCTACACCCGCGTCTTCGCCGAGCTCGTCCTGTCGCGTCCGCAGTTGCTCTCGCAGTTGAGGATCCTCGAACCTTGGGGCATCCGCTGGCACAACGGCCGGCTCGACGATCTCTCGGTCGACTTCTCGCTGGCCGAGGCCGAGCGCCTGAGAACCAATCTGCGCACGCTCCGCGAGTACCCGATCGAGAGCCAGACTCCCGCTCAGCGCTTCTCCACGCAGGTGCTCGACTGGTTCCTGCAGGTCCAGGTGGATGGCGAGCCTTTCCGATTCCACGACTTCCCGCTGAACCCGTTCAGCGGGGTGCAGACAGAGCTCCCCGACTTCCTGCTGAACGTCCACCAGATCCACGACGCGCGCGATGCACGGGACTACGTGACGCGTCTGTCCAAGGTGGGGACGGCGATCGATCAGGTGATCGAGGCCAGCCGCTTCCGCGCCGGGCGCGGCGTCGTCCCCCCGAAGGTCATTCTCGAGGGCGTCGAGGCGAACGTCGCGACGTTCCTCGCGGGCGGCGCCGACGCGAACCCGCTGACGCTGGAGTTTGCGCGACGCCTCGACACCGTCGACGGTCTGTCCGATGCGGAACGCGCGGAGCTGCTGGCCGACGCGCGCAGCGAAGTCGCCCAGACCGTCCTGCCCGCATGGGAACGCCTCGCCGACTTCCTGCCCGAACTGAGGAGCCAGGCGCCCGAGGCCGTGGGCGCCTGGGCGCTCCCGGACGGGTCGCTCTACTACGGCTGGGCGCTCCGCTTCCACACCACGACCAACCTGGACGCCGAGACGATCCACCAACTCGGACTCGCCGAGGTCGATCGCATCCACGCCGAGATGCGCGCCATTCTCGCCGGCGAGGGAATCGCCGTCGCCGAGCTCACGACCGAGGCGGTGCGCGCGCCGTCGGCGTTCGCGACCGAGGCCGGAGTCGAGGCCGAGTCCGAGGCCGGAGCCGAGCCAGATGGATCCGCCGAGAACGACCCGCACTTCGACGCGCCCGCCGAGCCCGTGGTGATCCCGAACCTCGGCGACGTGCTGCGCGCGCTGCACCGCGACGAACGATTCCTGTACTCCGACGATGACGAGGCGCGCGCCCACATCCTCGCCGACTACCAGGCCATCGTCGACGAGGCGACGGCTCGCCTGCCTCCGCTCTTCGATCGGCTGCCGCAGGCCCCCGTCCGCGTCGAGCGCGTGCCGGCCTTCAAGGAAGCCGGCGCCGCCGGCGCGTACTACATGCCGCCTCCCCTCGACGGCTCGAAACCCGGCATCTTCTACGCCAACCTGCGCGATCCGCGAGACGTGGTGAAGTTCGGGATGCGCACGCTCGCCTATCACGAGGCGGTGCCGGGCCACCACTTGCAGATCGCGTTGTCGATGGAGATGGAAGGCGT
>CAYOHN010000264.1:0-5382 GCA_964403735.1 uncultured Spirochaetales bacterium
CGTGAGGGCGGAGGGGTCGCGGCAAGTGGTCGAATCGAGTAGGGTTCCGGCCCTTCGAGGCCCGGTGGGTGAATGGCTTAGCCAGCGGACTGCAAATCCGTTTATGCCGGTTCGATTCCGGCCCGGGCCTCCACCGCGCTGCTCTCGGCGGTGCTCTCGTCGGCGAGCGGCGGCAGACGGCGTCCGTCGGCCGCGAAGATCGCAGCCGAGCCCCAACCGCGTCGCTGCACGAAGAAGTGCGCGGCGGTCTGGAGGCAGCCCCATCCGTACGTCACCGAACGGCGGAAGTTGATCGACGACGCTTCGGGGAAGTACGCGGCCGGGCAACTCACCTCGCCGATTTCGAAGTTCCAGAACAGGATCTGCGCGAGCATCTGGTTGTCGAAGACGAAGTCGTCCGAGTTCTCGAGAATCGGGATCGCTTCGAGCACACCGCGCGAGAACGCGCGATAGCCGGTATGGTACTCAGATAGTTTGGCGCCCTGGAGCGAGTTCTGTGCGGCGGTCAGGAATCGGTTCGCCGCATACTTCCACAACGGCATTCCGCCGGCCCGTGCGCGGCCTCCCAGGATGCGCGAGCCGAGCACGACGTCGAAGGGCCCGTCGACGATCATTCCGACCATCGCCGCGATCAGCGACGGGGTGTACTGGTAGTCGGGGTGGAGCATGACGATGACGTCGGCCCCGATCCGCAGCGCTTCGGCGTAGCAGGTCTTCTGGTTGCCCCCGTAGCCGCGGTTGCTCTCATGGACGATCGTGTGCAGGCCGAGCCGCCTCGCCACCTCGACGGTCTCGTCCTGGCTCGCGTCGTCGGTGACGAGCACCTCGTCGACGAGGTCGTGCGGGATCTCTCGCCAGGTCTGTTCCAGGGTGCGCGCGGCGTTGTAGGCCGGCATCACCACGACGATCTTCTTTCCGTGGAACATCGGTTCCTGGTACTCTCATCGGGCCCCGAGCCCGGGTGGCGGAATGGTAGACGCGGGCGACTTAAAATCGCCTGGCCCAAGGCCTTGCAGGTTCGAGTCCTGCCCCGGGCACCGGTTCCCCTTTCGACCCGATGTCGCCGGCCGAACTCGCGGAATCAGCCGAGATCGAGGCGCGTACGGACCCGCGCGCTGACATCGGCGCCGGTCAGCAGCTCCTCGAGGGCGTCGCGGTCGAGCAGCGTCGTGCGCAGATAGCCCAGGTCCGGAACCTCGATCTCGACGCGGAAGATCTCGCGCGGCCCCGAGAAGACCCGCCGGATGCGCAGGCCGGTGTCCTCGCCCGCATCGGCGATCTGCTCGCGCAGCGACTCGACGATCCGGCGGACGCGCTGCGCGCCTCGTACCTGCGGGTCCAGCAGACCCTCGAGCGCGCGGCTTCGGCCGGCAATCTTGTAGCTTCCCGGAGGTCGCATGGGCGCCGGAGGATACCCGCTTCGAGCCGCGGGGATCAAGCAGAGAATGTCCGTTCAGCGCATCGCCGGAGGAGGGGACTCGAGCAGCTTTTCGAGCTGGTCGCGTTGCCTCGCACCGCCGCCGAGGAACTCGATGCCGATGCTTCGGGTTCGCGGCTCGGTTTCGACGGATCCCGCCCAGGCGACCCGCGCCACGCTCTCGAAGACGGGCCCCGTCGGGAGGGCGACTTCCACCAGGACGCGTCGACCGGGCGAAAGCGGTTCGTGGCTATGGACCAGCACGCCCCCGCGCGAGAGATTCGCGCAACTTTCCTCGAAGGCGCGGAAGAACGGCCGACCCGTGTACGGATCGATCTCCGGATCGATCGTCGACAGTCGCACGGATGCGTCGAGAGCGACGCGTCGGTGCCGCCGACGGTTGCGTGTCGAATCTTCAGTCATGACGGAACTCTCCTCGCGCAGGCTGCTCGTTCGAGTCGGCGCAACTCGCCGGCAACTTGAGCGCAGGGACGCCGCTCCGCGGTCGCAGGGCTTCGATGCGTTCCGTGCTCAAGCCGTCTCCCTCAGGCGTCGAACAGGGGGAGTCGGGTCGACGCGAGCGGGGCGGCCGCGCCGCAGGCGGACATGCGGAGGGCCCATGCGCGAACGCGATCAGCGGGGGAGCGACATGCTCGAGCCCGCCGTCTGCGCCACGCTCGGCCTCGCCGAAAGCGAGCACGCGCGCGTGCGCCTGTGCGGCCCGCGCCTGGTGGTGGTGGAGCGGCGGCCGTTCGAAGATCCCTACGTCCCCGCCGACTGCGAACTCACGCTCTCGGTCGACGTCCGGAGCTTCCCGTTTCACGAGGTGCTCTCGTGGCTCCATCGATCGGGACGTTCGGGGATTCTCCAGTCCAGCCATCGGGATCAGGCGAAGTGGTTGTGGTTCCATCGCGGAGATGTCGTGTTCGCGGCGTCCAACCAGCGCATCGATCAGCTCGGTCATTCGCTGGTGCGCGGGGGCGTCCTGTCGCTCGAGCAGATGCGGGACGCGGAACGCCGCTATCACTCGGGCGTGCGTTTCGGCAAGATACTCGTCGAGTGCGGCATCCTGACGCCCCGACAGTTGTGGGCTGGGCTGCAGCGCCAGGCCGAGGAGATCGCGTACTCGCTGTTCGCCTACCCGTCCGGCTGGCTGAGCTTCTGGGACGGCGAGATGCAACCCGACAATGTGGTTCGTCTGTCTCTTCCGACTCCGCGCCTGATCCGAGACGGCGTCCGATGGCGGGACGACCTGCGCCGGTTCGTCGCAGCCCTTGCCGACTCGCGGGTGCGCGTGGAGCGGCTGGTGGTGTCCCCGGCGCACCTCGGCGGCATCGAGCGGGCGGTCTTCGATGCTCTCGGCGAGGAGTCGGCGTTCGTGCCGGTCACCCGTCGCGCGGGGCTCGACGCGCTGACGACGGCGCGTTTCGTCCATCTCCTGTACCGAGCCGGCGCCGTGCGCATCCAGCGCCATCGGGAGGAAGATCCCGATCGGACCCAACGCGTGCTTCGGAACGACCCGAGAGAGCAGCTCCGGTCGCAGGTTCAGGACTCGGTCAAGCTGCTCGGGGAGCTGGCTGCCGTCCTCGTTGCGGCAGACGGAGCCGAGCGCGTCGCAGAGCGGTTCGGCCAGCTGATCGAGGAGGTGGCGGGGCGCTTTCCCGGCCTGCTCGCCGGGATTCGGCCCGGTCCCGGCGCCGGCTTGGATCCCGAGTTGCTGATCGGGCGCGCGCTCGCGCTCCCGGCGGATCGATCCAGCGACGTCCGCGAGGCGCTCGCCGCCCTGATCGACTATCTCGAGTTCGAGGTGAAGAACCACGCGGACATCGAGGATCCCGACGCGGTGCTTCGGTCCGTGGAGGCGCTGCGCGCTACGCTGCGAGCGTGAAACGCAGTCCCGCCGGTCGCCCGCCCGCCGCGACGGGCCGCCATCGAGCCGCTCCGACGCTTGCCGGGGCTTCCAGACCCTCCGGACGGGAGTTTCTCGTCGGAATCCATCCGGTCCGCGAGGCCTTGCGCGCGCGCCGCCGAACCCTGCATCGACTCCTGTTGCGGGGCGGGGCGGGGGGCCGCCGCGCCGAACTCGTGGCGCTTGCGGAGCTTGCGGCGCGGGCCGGGATTCCGATCGACGAGCTGTCGGCCGACGCCTTCGAGGAACGGACCCCGGAGGGGCTTTCGCACCAGGGCGTCCTGCTGGAGGCCGGACCCGTTCCCGAGGTCGAGCTCGACGAGCTGATCCCGCGGGCGGATCTCGGCGGTTGGCTGGTTGCCCTGGACGGAATCGAAGATCCCCAGAACCTCGGTGCGATCCTGCGCGTGGCGGATGCCGCCGGCGTTCGGGGGGCGCTCTTGCCCGAGCGCCGGGTGGCGCCGCTGTCGCCGGCCGCCGGACGAGCCAGCGCCGGGGCGATCGAGCACCTACTCATCACGAGGGTCACGAACCTGTCGCGGGCGCTGGGCATCCTGAAGGGGCATGGCTTCTGGGTGCACGGCGCAACGCCCGACGCGCCCCTCGATCTCTACGAGGCGCCGGACCGCCTCTTCGACCGGCGCCAAGTCCTCGTGCTCGGCGCCGAGGGCCGAGGCCTGCGACCGGGCGTCCGCTCGGCGCTCGATACCATGTACCGGATCCCGATGCAGGGGCAGGTCGCATCGCTGAATGTGGCCACCGCCGCGGCGGTGGTGCTCTTCGAATGGGGGCGACGGAGCCGATCCGCTGCCCGCGGGGTCGAAATCTGACTCCCCCGCTGTCGGCCCCCGCCCCGCTGTCGGCCGGTTGGCCGCGATCTTGCCTGGGAATTCGCCTTCGCTATAGTGCGCCGATCGCCAAGCCGGGCTGGCGTAGCTCAATTGGTAGAGCAGCGGATTTGTAATCCGCAGGTTACGGGTTCGAGTCCCCTCGCCAGCTCCATCCGAGGGGCACGAGAACCGTTCCTCGAGACGATCTTCGGCCTTACGACGGACATTCTCGGCCGACTCGATCACTTCGTTGGTCAGTTCGTTTGCTGGCTCACTGAGTTCGTACAGTTCGTCAGTTTCGTGGGTTCGTAGATCTGGGTTTCGTCGACGGAACGAGTGACATCGACCGGGTCCGCTCGGTGAGGCGGCAGGATCGGATCGGTAGCGGATCGGTAGCGGATCGGTAGAGATCAGATCGATAAAGATCGGTAAGAAGCGGCGAGTAGCGGCAAAATACGACAGGTTGCGCATCCGAAGACCCCGAAAGCTCGAGCGCCCCGCCAGGAAGTACGGTGCGCTCGGGACGAGGGAAGGGGATCGGCTGCCCATACGCTTTTCCCGCGCGGTCGCGCGCGGGCCGGAGAGGTACCGAAGCGGCCAAACGGGGCAGACTGTAAATCTGCTGGCTCACGCCTTCGGAGGTTCGAATCCTCCCCTCTCCACCATGCAAGCGGAGGCGAAGCCGGAGCGCGCAGCGAGCCGTAGGCGAGCGAAGTCGATGAGGACGTGAGCCAGGTGGGCAAGCAACTCTTCGTGAGATCACTCGGGAGTTGTGCAACTCACAGTCGTGCAGTTCGATTTTCTCCACGAGAGGGCACAGGTTTTTCGAGCGGGAATAGCTCAGCTGGCTAGAGCACGAGCCTTCCAAGCTCGGGGTCGCGGGTTCGAATCCCGTTTCCCGCTCCAGCGATCGACAGGACTCGGTCCGCGGGCCGCTAGCTCCAAGGAAGAGGCAACGCCCACGTAGCTCAGTCGGTAGAGCACGTCCTTGGTAAGGACGAGGTCACCGGTTCGATCCCGGTCGTGGGCTCCGTTTCTCGGAGTCGAATCTTCGGAGTCGCGATCAGGACCGAGAGACGAGGGTCGAACGAACGGCTCGATCAGTGGCCCGAAACGGTTCGAGGTTCCGAGATTCCAAGGGTTCGAAGTCCACGGTTCAAGGTAACGGTCTAGAGGAGCGCACAGTCATGGCGAAGGCGAAGTTCGAGCGGACGAAGCCGCACGTG
>CAYOHN010000265.1:0-5379 GCA_964403735.1 uncultured Spirochaetales bacterium
GTGAGTTCAATCCAGGGATTGGCGTATACCGAGCGCTTGTTGAGTGTCTTCCAGTCGCGGATCTCGCCGACGAGAACGACGTTCGGGTCCTGGCGCAGAATCGAGCGCAGCCCCGATGCGAAGGTGAGACCGATCTTCGGATTGACTTCGATCTGCGCGATGCCGGGGAGCTGGATCTCGACGGGATCCTCGACGGTGATGATGTTGACGTCGAGCGTGTTGATGCGCGAGAGCGCGCCGTACAGCGTGGTGGTCTTGCCGCTGCCGGTCGGACCGGTGACCAGCATGATTCCGTTGGGTCGCGCGATCAGCTTGTGCCAGGCCTTGAGATGGTCCTCGTCGAAGCCGAGGTGCTCGAGGTTGAGCATCTCGGTCGTGCGCGGCAGCAGCCGCATCACGACGCGCTCGCCGTGCGCCACCGGCAGCGTCGAGAGCCGGACGTCGTAGTCGCGGCCGGCGATCTTCAGCCGGATGCGCCCGTCCTGCGGCAGCCGCTTCTCGGCGATGTTGAGTCCGCCCATGATCTTGATCCGCGAGACGATGGGCGCCTGTAGCGAGCGCGGCAGCGGCCGCACCGGCTCGTAGAGGATGTCGTCGATCCGGAAGCGGACGCGGATCTCGCGCTCGAACGGCTCGAGATGGACGTCGCTGGCCCGCTCCTTCACCGCGTGCTGGAGCAGCGAGTTGACGAGGCGGATGATCGGCGCGTCGTCCGAGGCATCGAGCAGGTCCTGGGGCTCGTGACTGATCTCGTCGGCGATCGCGTAGAGATCCTCGCTGGCGTCGAGTGCCAGCGCCTCGGCCGAGGCGGGTCCCCGATCGTAGACCTCGTTGATCGCATCGAGGATGGCCCGGCGCGGTGCCAGCTCTGCGAGCACCTCGGCGCCGTCGAAGAGCAGTCGCAGGTCGTCGAGCGGCTCGGTCTCGAACGGATCGGCGATGGCGACGCAGATCGCGCCGTCCTGGTCCCGGCCGAGCGGGAGCAGCGCGTGCTGTTTCGCGAACGCGATCGGCACGCGGTCGACCAGCTCGGGGTCGCAATCGGCGGCGGCGAGCGTGGGGCGAGCAACCAGGCCGAGTTCGCGGGCGACGGCGCCGAGCGTCGCCTCGACGTCGACGAGGCGCTCGTCGATGACGACGTCGAGCAGGGTCCGCCCGCTGTCCTCCGCATGCGCGCGCGCCTCCCGCAGCCGCTCGGACGACAGCTCCGTGACGCGCGCGACCAGCGCGTCGAGCGAGAGCGCCTCGACCGGTCTCGCGGCGGCGCTGGTCACGGCCGGGCCTCCTCGCGTTCGATGACGATCTGCGACGGCAGATCGTAAGCGCGTTGCAGGGTCTCGGCCGCACGCTCGGCCTGCTCGACGTTCCCGTAGGGTCCGACGCGCAGCTCATAGCGGATCCGTCCCGTGTCGCCGGTCGAGACCAGCGTGCCGTCGAAGCCGGCGTCGACGAGTTCCGTCAGCGTCGCTCGCGCCGCGCCGGCGTCTGCGTAGCTTCCGGCCTGGACGACGTAGCGCGCGGCCGGCCCGCGGCGTTGCGCCGCGGCGGCCGCAGCTTCGCGGCTCTGCGCCTGCTCGCGCTCGATGTCGCGCATCCGCTCGAGCGGGTAGCGCTTCTCGAGGATTTCGACGGCCGACGCGGCCGGGCCTTCGCCGTCCAGCGCGCCGACTTCGCCGAGGATGCCGATCGGTTCGTCGAGCGGGACTTCCTCGCGCGCCTCGGAACTCTTGCGCAAAGCTCGCTCCGAACGCTTGCGGAACTCTTCGCGTTTTCCAATCGACGCTTTCTCGAGGTCGTCCGGACTGCGGATGATGTGCGGCGTCAGGAACACCAGCAGGTTGCGCTTGGCGAGGGATGTCGACGTGTTCTTGAACAGCCAGCCGAGCACCGGGATGTCGCCGAGCCACGGCACCTTGTTCTCGTTGTCGTTGTAGTCGTCCGAGATCAGGCCGCCGATCACGACGGTGCTGCCGTCCTTGGCGACCACGACGTTCTCGACGCGGCGGTTCGAGAGGGCCGGTCCGACCTGGTTCACGTCGCCCACGCCCTGCTGCAGCGCGGAGTTGATCGCCGTGATCTCCTGGAAGATCTCGAGCCGGAGACTGTCCCCCTCGGTGATCTGCGGCGTCACGCGCAGCGTGACACCGATGTCCTGGCGTTCGACGTTCACCGACGTCGCGAGCGATCCGCCGTCGTCCGTGGTGGTGATGCCGGCCGCGGACTGCACGCGGCTGGTCACGATCGGGATGTTGTCGCCGACGAGGATCTCCGCCTCTTCGTTGTCCGACGTGAGAATGTGCGGGGCGGAGATGATGTTCGTGCTGTTGTCCGTGGCCGATGCGGTCAGAATCGCCTGGATCACGTCGTTGCCATCGATGTAGCCGATGTTGACCGAGAACGGACCGCCCGCCGGCGAAGCGATGGTGCTGCCGCCACTGGTCTGCGACAAAGAGTTGCCGAGACCGAGGATCCCACCGGTCGATGCCCGTTCGATCGCCGCTCCGATGCTGCCGGTCGAGATCTGGACCAGCCAGTCGAGACCGAGCTGCTGCGAGTCCGAAACCGTGACCTCCATGATCAGCGCCTCGACCAGCACCTGGGCGCGCGCGATGTCGAGCTTCTCGATCACGCGCACCAGCGACTCGAATCCCTCCGGGCTCGCCTGGATCACCAGCGAGTTCGTTCCGATGTCGGCGGTGACGTTGGTGACGGCTCCCGCCAGCTCGGAGACGGCCCGCAACTGCTGCGGCGCGACGCCGGCGGCCGCCGCCGCGCGGCCGGCTGCGTCGCCCGCCGTCGAGCGCTGGGTGCCCGAGAGCAGGCTGTTCAGTGTTTCGGCGAGCTCTTCGGCGTCGGCATGCCGCAGGTAGTAGACCTGGATCCGGCCACCGCCCTCCACCGGGACGTCGAGCTTGCGGATCAGCGCGCGCATCTCGTCGAGGATCGTACGCGCGGCGAGGATGATCAGCGCATTGGTGCGGACGTCCGTGATGATGCGGACCTCGCCGCGCGACGGGCCGCTGGTGTCGGCCTGCTGTTGCTGCGCGGCGGCCCGGGCCCGGCGCACCCGCGGCTGTACGCGCGTCGACGCGGCCGCGACGCTGCTCACCTCGGCGCCGAAGACTTCGGAAAGCTGGTCGGCCAATGCCTGCGCATCCGCGAACGTCGGCCGGATCACCGCCAGCTCTTCCTTGTGCGTTTCGACGTCCAGCGACTCGAGGATCGACTGGATGCGCCGGATGTTGGCGGCCGAGTCCGTCAGGATGATCGTGTTGGTGGGGCCATAGGCCACGAGCGCGGCCTCCTTGGAGGCCAGCGGCTTCAGCGTGTTCGCAATGGCCTCCGCGTCGATGAAGCGGAGCGGGAGCAGTCGGGTCACGAAGCGATCGCTGTCGGGCGTGAGTCCGCTGCCTTCCCGGGTGTCGACGCTCGTCTCCTTGGCATCGCGGACGGGGATCACCTTGATCACGCCGCCAGGTGCCTCCACCGTCGTGAAGCCCTTCACCTGCAGGACCGATTCGAACACCGTGTAGGCCTGTTCGACCGGGATCGGCGTCGGGGAGATGATCGTGACGCGACCGCGGACCCGATCGTCGTAGACGAAGTTGCGGCCCGAGAGCCGCGCGATGGTGTCGATGACCGTGGCGATCTCGACGTCCTGGAAGTCGAGGTTGACCAGTCCTTCGGGCGTGAGCGTCGTCTGGTCCGCGCCGGCCGGCGGAGCGGGCTGCGCGCCGGCAAGCGTGGCGCCGAACGTCGCCGCGAGCAGCGCCGCCGCGACGGCGATTCGGCGAGCGTGCAGCCGCCGCTCGCCCTCTCGCGGCGACCGGTCTCGCGGCGATCGATCTCGCAGCGATCGATTCGAAGCCGGCATCGCGTCGCTCTCCCCCCCTGCGATGTTCACGGCTCGACCACGTAGCTGAGCGTGCGCGGGGCGCCATCGGCGCCGAGCACCTCGACGTCGAACTGGTCGGACTGGGTCAACTCGCGCAGCAATGCGGCGCTGTCTTGCGGGCTCGAGATCACGATCCCGTTCACCTCGGTAATCACGTCACCATCCTGAATTCCGATGTCCTCGAACAGGCTGCCGGCCTGGATCGAGTTGAGCTGGACCCCGACCATCTCCCCTTCCTCGTACTTGGGCAGGATCCGGGCCTGGGAGAACAGCTCGGCGGGATTCCGCATCGCCTCCTGGACGTCCTCGCGCTGGACCTGGAAGCGATCTTCGGCCAGACGCTGAACGCGATCGCGCAGATCGCCGACGTCGGCGACCGCAGGCGCGGCACGGGACAGGCCGGCCGCCCGCGCCGGCTGGGCGAGCGCGGAGCCCTCCTCGTCGAGCGCCAGCTCCTCGCGTTTGCCGGCGTTCTCGAGGACGATCCGGCGGCGCTCGATCCGCACCACGGTCGCCTTGTCGAGGAGCCGGTCCTGGGTCCGGACCACCTGGCGCTCCCGGCGCGTCGTATCCTCGACGGCGGCCCAGGATGCCCGCGGGTCGCTGGAGGCTACGGTGCCGAGCAGCTTCAGCGGGAGACGCGTCGCTTCGAGCTCCTCGTCCGCGTCCCCCGGCTCCGGCATCGGGGGCCCCTCCGGGAGAAGCGTGGAGACCTGGAACAGATTCCGCGTCAGGATCACCTCGCGTTGACTCCAGTCGCGTCCCGCCGGTGCCGCCGGGGCCGGCGCCAGAGGAGCGGTCGCCGGCGCGCCGGCGAGCCACTCCCCTCCCCAGCCGATGACCAGGCTGGAGGTGAGAAAACAGCACAGGACGAACAACGCCCCGTTGACGATCCAGATGGGAAAGCGGCTCATGCGCCCGTTCGGACCCCCCAAAGACCGCGCAGTATAACCCGGGGACCTCGGCGCGGTTCCTCTGGGATCTCCGCGATTTCGCGGGCTCGAGCGCATCGAGCGCATCTGGGCCCGGGGACTCGGCGATGGCTTCGATCTCCCCGGCGGGGGTGTCGGGGCCAACTTGACACGGCTTCCCCCCGACCCAACGTTGCCGGCCGTCTTTGCGTCCCCCCCGGGCCGGATGAACGGCGGCGGACCACGGCAGGAGGTGTTCATGGCTTCTTCAGAGGCTTCTTCGGAGAAAGCAGGCGGAACGGCGGCCGGGACGGCGACGGGCTCGGGGAAAGTGATCGGCATCGATCTCGGCACCACGAACTCGGTCGTCGCCGTGATGGAAGGCGGCCAGCCGGTCGTGATCCCGAACGAGGAGGGCGGTCGAACGACCCCCTCCGTCGTCGCCTTCACCGATGACGGCGAGCGGGTCGTCGGCGCCGCCGCCAAGCGCCAGGCGGTCACCAACCCCACCCGCACGGTCTACTCGGTCAAGCGCTTCGTCGGCCGCCGCGTCGACGAGGTCGCCGAGGAGAT
>CAYOHN010000266.1:0-5370 GCA_964403735.1 uncultured Spirochaetales bacterium
GAGTGCGCGAACTCGTGCAGCAGTACCGACGCGAAGAACAGCAGCGCCGCGAGCACGCCGGCAAACCAGTACGCCGCCTGTTTCTCGTCCGGCAGGACGTGCGGAAAGTAGCCGGCGGACAGGCTCCACGCGATCAGCAGGAAGATCAAGAACCAGGACGGATCGATCCGGACCTCGATGCCGGCGATCCGAAACAACGCAAAGCCGCGGGCGGCGATCGGCCGCGCGACCGACGAAGAAGAGGCTTGTTCGGCCACGAGATTCAGGTTAGCAACCTCCCCTGCGGCAATCCGGGGTCGGCGGAACGCTCGGATCCGAGCGTACGGATGTCGATGGCAGCAGCGGGTCAGCGGTTCGGCGACGCCGCGCTGATCTCGCCCAGGGTCGACCGACGATGGACGGAACGACAACGGGCGGCTGGACGTTCGAACTCGCCGTCGCGGCGCTGGCGATCGCGGGGGCCATCCTCGTCTTCGCGGGCATGCGCCGCGTCGAGCTGCCAACTCGTGTGTTGACCTCGGGCGGTCTCGCGGAGCACAATGCGCGTCGCCCGAGCGGTGGGTCCGGAATCGACCAGGCCCTGCGCGGGTCGCTTGGGGAGGACGCAGATGGTCCGCTGGATCGCCGTCGTGGTCGGGGCCGTCCTGTTGCTCGCCGCCGCCTATGTCGGCGGAGCGTGGTTCGGGATCTACGGCCAGCACGAGGGGCCGGGCGAGCCGACGGCGGCGCGGATCCCGGAGGCCGTCGTCGCCGAGCGCGATCGGCAGGCGACGCGCGCGGCTGCCACGCTGACGCCGGCACCGCCGGCGTCGCAGATCCTGTTCGGCGATCTACACGTCCACACGACCTTCTCCACCGACGCATTCCTGACCAGCCTGCCGATGCTCCAGGGCGAGGGCGCGCATCCGATCTCCGACGCGTGCGATTTCGCGCGCTTCTGTTCGTCGCTGGACTTCTGGTCGATCAACGACCACGCCGAAGCCAGTACGCCGCGCCGCTGGCAGGAGACGAAGGACGCCATCCGCCAGTGCAATGCGCTGGCCGGCGATCCGGAGAACCCGGACGTCGTGGCGTTCCTCGGCTACGAGTGGAGTCAGGTAGGCCGGACACCGGACGAACACTATGGCCACAAGAACGTCGTGCTCCGCGGCCTTTCCGACGACGAGGTTCCGGTCCGTCCGGTCGGCGCCGCCGGTCTCGCGACCGACGCGCTGCGCAACGCCGGCGAGTCGATCCCGCGACTGCTGCCGTTCGCCGACTTCCCGAACCGCCAGCGTTACTGGAACCTTCTGCGCTTCCTCGACGAGATCGCCGAGGTGCCGCCCTGCCCCGAGGGCGTGCCGTCGTCCGAGCTGCCCGCCGATTGCTACGAGTCGGCGATGACCCCGGAGGATCTGTTCCGGAAGCTGGATGAGGCCGGGCACGAGTCGATCGTGATCCCGCACGGCAACACGTGGGGCTTCTATTCGCCGCCGGGCATCACGTGGGACAAGCAACTCGCCGGGGCGATGCACGATCCAGCGCGGCAGACGATGATCGAGGTGATGTCCGGTCATGGAAACTCCGAGGAGTACCGCGACTGGCGTGCCGTGGAGTTCGACGATGCCGGCACGCCCCGCTGTCCGGAGCCGCGCGACGACTACCTGCCGAGCTGCTGGCAGGCGGGGGAAATCATCCGCGCGCGCTGCGCCGAAGCCAGCGAGAGCGAGGCCGAGTGCGAGGAGCGGGCGATGACGGCGCGTCAGCACTACGCCGAGGCCGGCGTGGCCGGCGCCTATGCGATTCCCGGTGCCTTGCCGGAAGAGTGGCTCGACGCTGGACAGTGTCGAGACTGCTTCCTGCCGTCGTTCAACTACCGCCCGGGCGCATCGGCGCAGTACGCGCTGGCGATCTCGGACTTCGGAGAGGACGCCGCAGACGGGGACCCGAAGCGCTTCCGGTTCGGCTTCATCGCGTCGAGCGACAACCACCGCGCGCGGCCCGGGACCGGCTACAAGGAGTTCGCACGCCGCGGGATGACGGAGGCCAATGGCGCCGCGTCGCCGGTCTGGCGCGAGCGCATCGTCGGCGAGCGGGATCCCGCGGAGCCGCGTTCGCGGGCCCTCGACACCGAGAACCTCCAAAATCTGGGGCTCGCGGCACTCGAGACCGAGCGCCAGTCTTCGTTTTTCCTGACTGGCGGCTTCGCCGCGGTCCACGCGGACGGACGCTCGCGAGACGCGATCTGGGACGCATTCGCCCGCAAGGAGGTCTACGGCACGACCGGCGCGCGGATCTTGCTCTGGTTCCACCTGCTCAACGGCGAACGTCCGGACGGCTCTTTCGGCGCAGTGCCGATGGGCGGCGAGGCGCGCGCGGCGGGCATCCCGCGGTTCGAGGTGCGCGCGGTCGGCTCCTTCGAGCAGGAGCCGGGTTGCCCGGACTGGAGCCAGTCGGCGCTCGGTCCCGAGGCGATCGAACGGATCTGTCGAGGCGAGTGCTACCACTCGTCGAACCGCCGCCGACCGATCACACGCAACGAGGTGGTGCGGATCCGTCCCCAGGCGACACCAGAGGAGGACGTCTCGAAGCTCATCGACGATCCGTGGCGCGTCTTCGCCTGCGCGCGGTCGGAAGCCGGCTGTGTCTTGCACTTCGAAGATCCGGATCACCCGACCAGCGGTCGCGATGCGGTCTACTATGTCCGCGCGATCGAGGCGGCGAGCGAGATGATCAACGCCGACAACCTTCGCTGCACGCGAGACGCGCGGGACGTGGACGGGCGGTGCGTCGACGTGGATCCCTGCTGGGGTGACTATCGGACCGGCGACGACGACTGCCTGGCCCCTGCCGCGCCGCGCGCGTGGTCGTCGCCAATCTTCGTCGATGCCGACGAGGCAGGCTGAGAAATCGAGCCCGAGTTTCCGTGGGGCGATTTCGAATAGTCGTCCCGTGGGAGTCGAGATCCTCGAGGGATTCCCCCCGATCGAAAGTGCCGCGGCGCGGACCCTGATCCTCGGGACGATGCCGGGCCGCGCGTCGCTCGAGGCCGGGCAGTACTACGCGCATCCGCGCAATGCGTTCTGGCGGATTCTCGGCGAACTCGTCGGCTTCGATCCCGGCGATCCATACGAGCGGCGCACCGCGAGGCTCGTGGCGTCGGGAATCGCGGTCTGGGATGTCCTGCGTACGTGTCGGCGCCGCGGAAGTCTCGACCAGGACATCGAGGTCGAGTCGGTCGTGGCCAACGACTTCGCGGGCTTCTTCGCCCGCCATCCGCGCATCGAGCGGATCTACTGCAACGGAGCCGGAGCGGAGCGGCTCTATCGCCAGCACGTACTCCGTGCCGGTCTCGCCGTGCCGGACATTGCCCCGGTTCGGCTGCCGTCGACGAGTCCCGCGCATGCGGCGCTGTCGCGGGCCGAGAAAGCAGCGGCCTGGAGTGTGGTCGTGCGCGTCGGATCGAGGCGGCGGCCCGGGCCGTCGCGCGCCTGAGCTCAGGAGCGGTTGCGCCCGGGTGCGAGCACTCGGGTCAACTCGAGATGCGCCTTCACGACGCCTTCCGGGACCGGCTCGCGCCCGAGGCGCAGCGCGGCGCGCAGGCGCATCCCGTGGAAGGCGCACGCGGTGAGGCCGGCCCCTGCCAGCACCACCGCGGCGATCGTCGCGACGCCGGGCTCCACTCTGAGATTGCCGATGCTGTGCAGCGCCACGACGGCGCCGAGCACGAGCACCACCGCCGAGACCGACACCGCGACGGCGGTGCCGACGATCACGGGCCGAGCCCCGCGCAGCAGGTAGCGACGCAACTCGCGACCCGAGAAGTGATCGAGAAACCATCCCGTCGTCTCGTCCACGCCGCGATCGCGCGGGGGGCCGATCCTCGCTCCGGTCAGCGGATCGATCGCCGTTTCGCCTCGCTCGTGCGCGAGAACCCCGGACATGATCGCGCGATGGCGGGTCTCGTCGATCGGGAAGAAGAAGGCGATGGCGAGAGCGATCAGGGACGTAGCCGCCGGCAGCAGACCGAAGATCCCGCTGATCGCGTGGCGGACCGTCTCGCTCTGCTCGACGTTCGGTTGGAAGCCCATCGACGCCAGGATCGCCAGTGGGACCGACGCGCTGGGGATGACCGTGAACTTGGTCATGATCGCCCACAACGCGCCGTACTGCGCTTCCCTTCGCTTGCCGGTCAGGAACTCGTCGTAGTCGATGACGTCGGCCTGCATCGACGGCGCGAGGAACAGCCGGACGCCGAACGACGAGCCGGCCCAGACCAGGATCACGAAGGTCTGCCACAGATCCCCCTCGCCGACGAAGAACAGCGAAGCCGAACCGGCGCCACCAATCGCCAGCGTGATCAGGTAGATCGGCTTCTTGCCGAAGCGTCGCGCCGCGCGAATCCAGAGCGGCATGAACAGGAACGCCGACGCAAAGTACGTGAGCAGGAAGATGCCGATCCAGCGTTCGGGATCTTCCGGTTTCAGTACGTACTTGGTGAAGTACGGCATCATCAGCCCGGGAATGGCGCCCGTGATGCTGGCGGCCAGGTAGACACCCAGCAGCACGCGAAACGGCCGGTTGCGCAGCACGCGGCGGATGCCGGGGATCAGCGGGTTCGACTCGCGCTGATAGAAATCCGGGCGCTCCCGGATCCGGATGCAGAGCAAGACGTAGAAGATCACCAGCAGGGCGCCCATCGCCATCGCGAAGGTGGAGTAGGCCGCGCGGGCGCTGCCGAGAGAGCTGATCAGCATCGCCGGGACCGCGGCTGCGACCATCGTTCCGAGGACCGCGAAGCCCTCCATCCAGCCGAACAGGCTGAGCCGCTCCTTGTAGTCGAGGGTGATCTCGGGCCCGAGTCCATAGTGCGGAATCCCGTACATCGTCGACGCGAGGAAGAAGAGCACGAACGTGGCGGTGAACCAGCGCGCCGCCTCCATCGGCGCGAGGCCGAGTGGCGGCGTGAACAAGGCGACGAACGCGACGGCGCACAGCGGTGCACCCAGCAGCATCCACGGGCGCCGACGGCCCCAACGGGTCTTGGTCCGGTCGGTGATCCAGCCCATCAGCGGATCGGTGATCGCATCGAATGCGCGTGCGAAAGCGACCGCCATCGCGATGTAGCCGAGCGGCACCAGCACCGTGTCGGAATAGAAGATCGGCATGTAGATGGCGACGGGAATCGCCATCCCCGCGCCGGCAAAGTGCGGCGCGCCGAACGCCAGCTTCACCCCGAGCGGGAGGCGGGTGTCCTTGCCGACGTAGTCGGGAATCGGAGCGGGCGCTGTCGGCACGGGCGGGAGAGTGCCGGCTCCGGCGTGACGGCGCCACGCGTCGAGAAAGGGGCCGGGTTGGATTCGTCAACTTTTCCCATCGGGAAAAGTCGAC
>CAYOHN010000267.1:0-5360 GCA_964403735.1 uncultured Spirochaetales bacterium
AGCGGCCAGCGCTCACGCGCTCGGAGCGAAGCCGCGCACGAAGAGCGGCTCGGTCCGCTGCGCCCAGGGCGGATCGACGTCCGCAGCAGTGCCCGCGACGGCTCCCGCCGCGGCGAAGCTCGCGCCCGCGCGTAGCATCGGTGCGAGCAGGTGCAGGTCGCCGGCGGTGTTGACGAAGACGCCCCGGCGCGCGAGCGCCCAGTGCACGGCGCGCTCGATCTCGGCGGGATCGCGGAGCGGTTCGTACCACGTGGCGTGTGTCGGCTGGGTGCCTTCGGGCCAGCGTCGGCGCGCGACGCTCTTGATCGTCTGGACGGCGCCGCGGCGTAGGATCGCTCGCCGGTCTTCGTCGCCAGGAAGACCTCGGCGCGGTGGCGCTGCAGGAACGGCGCGAGCCGGAGCTCGGCGTCGCCGTACGAAGCGGCCACGTCGATGTGGTTGACGCCCGCGGCTCGGAGCTGGACGAACGCGCGGTCGGCCTCGTCCTGGGAGACGCGCGCCAGCGCCGCCGCGCCGAACAGCAGCCGCGTGCTCTCGTGGCCGGTCCGTCCGAAGGGCAGGGTGGGGAGGCTCGCGCGCGGGGGCTCGGTCATCACAAGGTCCCTCCTGGCCATGACCGCACGATACCGGAGTCGCGCCGAGATCCCGCGCCGCTACCGTCTTTCCTTCCCGCCGGCTCGAGTCCGGGCGACCACAGGCCGATACGGACCAGTCCGGAGGTTCCGATGTCCCAACCGCTCACGACGGCAACGCTCACGACGGAAACGCTTCGCGAGGTGCCGCGCGCCGGCACGGCGCGCATGCTGATGAACCTGCTGCGCGGCGGCGGCGAGCGCGTCGACATGCTGAGCCCCCTGCAGCGGCTGCACGAAGAATACGGCAGCGCCGTGATGCACCGCGCCGGGCCGTTCCAGATGGTGCACCTGTTCGGTCCCGACGCGAACCGGCTCGTTCTGCTCGATCGCCAGCAGATCTTCTCGTCGCGCCGGCCGTGGACGGCGATCATGGGCAAGATCTTTCCGAACGGTCTGCTGCTGCGCGATGGCGAAGAGCACAAGCACCATCGCAAGATCATGCACGAGGCGTTCAAGCGCCCGGCGCTGCGCGAGTACGGCGAGCGCATGAATCCGATGATCGAGGCCGGCATCGAGGACTGGGCCGACGGCGACGGCCGCCGGCTGGCGTTCCACTCGTTCAAGGAGCTGACGCTCGACATGGCGGCGTCGATCTTCGTCGGCATCGATCTCGGTCCCGAGACGACGCGCATGAATCGCGTGTTCGAGGATCTGGTGGCGGCTTCGATGTCGCGGATCCGGCTACCGCTGCCGGGCCTCGAGTTCCACCGCGGTCTCGAAGGACGCAAGCTCCTGGTCCGCACCTTCCGCGAGCTGCTCGAGAAGAAGCGCAGCGACCAGGGGCAGGACATGTTCAGCCGGCTGTCTCGTGCGGAGACCGAGACCGGCGATCGCTTTTCGGACAGCGACGTCGTCGATCACATGATCTTCCTGATGATGGCCGCGCACGACACGACGACCAGCACGCTGACGTCGATGACCTACGAGCTCGCGCGTCATCCGGAGTGGCAGGAACGGATCCGCGAGGAGGCCCGGGCGATCGGCAAGCCGTGGCTCGAGTTCGAGGACCTCGCGCGGCCGACGGCGCTCGGCTGGGCGATGAAGGAGACGCTGCGCCGGTATCCGCCGCTGCCGGTGATCCCGCGCGTCGCCAGCGCGGACTTCGCGTTCGACGGAGTGCGCATCCCGGCCGGGACGATGGTGGTGATCGCGCCGATCCACACCCACCACATGCCAGAATGGTGGACCGCGCCGACGATCTGGGATCCCGAGCGCTTCGGCCCCGCGCGCGCCGAGGACGAGCGCCATACCCATTGCTGGATCCCGTTCGGCGGGGGGCCCCACCACTGCCTGGGGCTCCGCTTCGCCGAGCTCCAGGTGAAGGCGATCCTGCACCAGCTCGTGCTCCGCTATCGCTGGAGCGTCGAGCCCGGCTACCGGATGCCGGTCCAGCAGGCGCCGATCTCGAAGCCCCGCGACGGACTGCCGGTGCGTTTCGAACGCCTCGCCTGAGGCGTCCGGCGCACGATCCGGCGACACGCGCTCGTTTCGCTTGCCCAGGCCACGGCGCCTGTGGTAGAAACCGGCCTGATGAAACGCATCCCCGCGAACAACTCCGGCGTCCGTCCGATGGCCGCCCGCATCTCCCGGATGCGGGTCTGCCCGCGACGGGTCCCTCCGGTTCCTCGCATCCGACCATGACCTGAGCGAAGCCCCACCGGCCGCTCCGGAGGCCGCGGATGCGAAAGTGTCCGCGGCCTCCGGCGTTTCGTCCTTGGAGCTTCCTCGTGACCACTTCCCCTAAGACCCCGGCCCCGTGGATCGTGCCGTCGCGCGCGGGCGGCGTGCGCGAAGTTGCGCAACTGGCCTGGCCTCTGGTGCTCGCGCAGATGTCGCAGACGACGATGCACGTCGTCGACTCGATCTTCGTCGGCCAACTGGGCGCTGCGCAGCTCGGCGGGCTCGGCTTCGCGGTCATCTGGCTGTGGACCGTATTCAGCGTGTTCAGCGGCTCGTCGACCGGTGTCCAGACCTTCGTGTCGCAGGCGCACGGCGCCGGCGACGAGCGCGTCTGCGGCGGATGGGCCTGGCAAGGGCTCTACGCGCTGGTGCCGGCAACGGCGGTCACGCTGTTCCTCTTCGCGGCGTTGGCGGAGCTCCTCTTCACGGCGGTCGGCGCGCCCGCCTCGCTCCGCGAGCCCGCGCTCTCGTACATCGCGATGCGTCCGCTCGGATTCGTCGGACTGATCCTCTGGATGGTGTTGGCGGCGTTCTTTCGCGGTCTCGGCGATACGCGGACCCCCCTGATCGCCACGCTGATCGCGAACGCTGTCAACATCGTGCTGGACTACGGGTTGGTGCTGGGGCGCATCGGGCTGCCGGCGTGGGGCATCGCCGGCGCCGGCGTCGCCACGTCGATCGCCGAGTGGGTCGGGTTCGTCGTGCTGGCGATCGCCTTCGCACGGCCGGCCCTCGTGCGCCGCTTCGGCGGTTGGCCGGTCGCGCCGAGTCGACTGCGGATCCGCCGCTTCCTGCGCACCGGGGCGCCGATCGGCGGCCAATGGGTCCTGGACATGAGCGCGTTCGCCATCTTCACGACGCTGGTGGCGCGGATGGGCGATGCGTCGATGGCGGCCACCCAGGCAATGATCGCGCTGCTGACCTTGTCGTTCATGCAGGCGATCGGCATCGGACTGGCGGCGACGACGCTGGTCGGCCGCTACAAGGGCGCCGGCTCCCTCGACGCGGCGTTGTGCAGTCTCGTCTCGGCGCTGAAGCTGGCCGTGGCGCTGGCGGTCGGCATCGCGGCGCTGTTCCTGTTGGCGCCGCAGGCGCTGATGGGCCTCTTCACCGACGACGTCGACGTGCTGGCGCTCGCCGGACCGCTGCTCGCGCTCGGCGCGGCGTTCCAGTTCTTCGATGCGCTGCAGATCGTGATCGGCGGTGCGCTGCGCGGGGCCGGCGACACCCGTTGGCCGTTCCTCGTGCAGACGCTGCTCGCCTGGGCACTGCGGCTGCCGCTCGTGTGGCTGTTCGCGTTCCGCTGGGAAGCGGGGGTGCTCGGCGCCTGGTACGCCGAGTTCGTCTTCATCCTCGCGCTGACGCTCACGTTGGCGTGGCGGTTCCGAGGCGGCGCCTGGAAGCAGATCGCGATCTGACAGAGTCGCCCGAAACGAGTCGCCCGAAACAGATGGCAAGAAGCCCCGCGCCCGGGCCCTCCGCGCGTCGGACGAGTTCGCGGTTCCTGGCAACCGTGTGAGCGCGCGCGCTTTCGACCGGGCCCGAATCCCCCGTCGCTCCGGCCTGCGCGGCTGGAACCCCTGCGCCGCGGCGCTACGGAGCGCCGTTCGCTGCAGCCGGTGCTTCGATGCGCACCGATTCGACGACGACGTCCTCTCGCGGCCGGTCGGGAGGGCCCCAGCGGCCGTACTCGTCGCGCTCCACGGCGACGATCCGGTCGACGACCTCCATGCCGTCGACGACGCGGCCGAACACGCTGTGCTTGCCGTCGAGATGGGGCGCGTCGCCGACCAGGATGAAGAACTGGCTGCCGCCGGTCTCCGGGCGGCCGGTGTTCGCCATCGACAGGATGCCCCGGACGTGCGGGGCGCCGCCGAACTCGTCCGGAATCGCGTAGCCCGGGCCGCCCATGCCGTCGTTGCGCGGGTCGCGATCCCGGGTGTTCGGGTCGCCGCCCTGGATCATGAAGTCCGGGATCACCCGATGGAAGGTCGTCCCGTCGTAGAAGCCCTCGCCGGCGAGCTTCTCGAAGTTGGCAACCGTCTGCGGTGCGATGTGCGCGAGCAGCTCCACGCGGATCTCGCCGAAGTCCCGCACGCGGATCGTGGCGACGGGAAGACTGCCGGGCGGCGGCTCGGGAAGCGCGGCGGCGGGCGCCGGATCCGGAACGGGCGCGGTCTCCGCGTCGTTCCGTTCCCCCCCGCAGCCCAGCAGCAGCGCAAGGCCGAGCAGAGCGGGCGTCACGAGAAGGCGCACGGGGGTCGAGGGCGTTCTGCGCATCGCCCGGCAGGGTAGGGAGACCGGTGGCGCGTGGACAGGGCGCCGGCTCCGAGCCGACGGGTCAGGAGGGGGCCTGTGCCGTTTCGGCTCGGAGCCTTCCGGGTCGCCAAGCGACGCATGACAGAGCAGGGAACGCCATGCGTTTCGGCTCCGGAGAGAATGGGCGTCCTGTCGAAGTCGTGGACGAGACGAGACGCTGTTCTATTCGAAGGGCCGGCGAGACCCGGGGGCCAACTATGATACGGTGCCGCCCGATGACGTCTCGCACCAGGAGCCATCGTCGCAGCAGGTCGCGCCTCCGGCCCGCCGGGACGCGCGCCGCCGGCGCGGCGCTCGCGCTGCTGGCCCTCGCCGCGGCCGTGCTCACGGCCGAACGGGCGATCGCCGCCGCTGCGGCGCCGGCGATCGGGACGCGGGGGATGGTCGTGAGCGCCGAGCGCCACGCGACGGAGGCCGGCCTCGCGATGCTGACGGCCGGTGGCAACGCCATCGACGCGGCCGTCGCGACGGCGTTCGCGCTCGGCGTGACGGAGCCGTACCACTCCGGGATCGGCGGCGGGGGGCTGCTGCTGATCCACCTGGCCGGCGGCGAGACGATCGCACTCGATGCGCGGGAGACGGCTCCCGCGGCGGCGCATGCAAAAATGTTTCTCGAGCCCGGCGTCGCGGACGATGCGTCCCGCAACGGCGCGCTGGCGGTGGCGACACCCGGGCTCGTCGCCGGCCTCGCGCTCGTGCAGGAGCGCTGGGGCACGCTGTCCCTCG
>CAYOHN010000268.1:0-5344 GCA_964403735.1 uncultured Spirochaetales bacterium
ATTCCGCCCGGGAACGAGAACTGCTTGAAGAGCAATTGCATTCCCTCGGCGTCCCGGGAGACATCCGGGTAGACCTCGCTCCAGGTGCCTTCGAGCCAGGCGTTCGCCACCAATGCCGGCCCTCCGTGTCCGGGACCCGTGACGTGGATGGCATCGACGTCCTGTTCGCGGATCAAGCGATTGACATGGACATACACGAAGTTCAGTCCCGGAGAGGTCCCCCAATGCCCGAGCAATCGGCGCTTCACGTGCTCGAGGCGCAAGGGCTCGCGCAGCAGCGGGTTGTCGACGAGGTAGATCTGCCCGACCGACAGATAGTTGGCCGCGCGCCACCACAGATCGATGGATTCGAGATCGATGGGAAGAAAGTCTTTGGTCATGCTCGTCGTTGGCTCCGGATGCGATGGATGAGGCCGTTCGTCGAACCATCGTGCGTCAGATCCGGCGCCTTCGAGGCGGTCAGTTCCGGCGCGATGCGCGACGCGAGCTGCTTGCCCAGCTCGACGCCCCACTGATCGAACGAGTCGACGTTCCAGATCACTCCTTGCGTGAAGACCTTGTGCTCGTAGAGCGCGATCAGCGCGCCCAGACCGAAGGGCGTGAGCTGCTCGCCGAGCAAAATCGTGCTCGGACGATCTCCCGGGAAGCTGCGATGCGGCACGAGCTCCGGCGCCATCCCCTCGGATGCGACCTCGTCCGCCGTCTTGCCGAAAGCGAGCGCCTCCGTCTGCGCCAGCAGGTTCGCGAGCAGCAGCTCCTGGTGGTTCCCGCGCTCGTTGCACGAACGCGAGAACGCGATGAAGTCACACGGTACGAGGCGCGTCCCCTGGTGCAGGAGCTGGAAGAACGCGTGCTGTCCGTTGGTGCCTGGCTCCCCCCAGACGATCGGGCCGGTATCGCCCTCGACGGGCTGTCCGTCTTGCTGGACGCACTTGCCATTGCTCTCCATGTCGAGTTGCTGGAGATACGCGGGAAAGCGTCGCAGATAGTGATCGTAGGGAAGCACGGCGTGGCTTTGCGCGCCGAAGAAGTTCGTGTACCAGACACCGAGCAGACCCAGCACCACCGGCAGGTTGTGCGTCCACGGCGCGCTGCGGAAGTGCTCGTCCATCGCCCGCATGCCGGAGAGGAACTCGCGGAAGCGGTCCGGACCGATCGCCAGCATCAGCGAGAGACCCACCGCCGATCCGACCGAGTAGCGGCCTCCGACCCAATCCCAGAAACCGAACATGTTGGCGGTGTCGATGCCGAAGTTCGCGACCTCCGCGGCGTTGGTGCTGACGGCGACGAAGTGACGCGCCACCGCCTCTTCCTCGCCGAGCGCGGCCACGCACCAGGCTCGTGCGGCCCGGGCATTCTCGAGCGTCTCGAGCGTCGTGAAGGTCTTCGAACAGACGATGAACAGCGTCTCGGCGGGATCGAGATCGCGCGTGACCTCGGCGAAATCCGTCGGATCCACGTTGGAGACGAAGCGAAACGCGATCTCGCGGTCGGCATGGGCGCGGAGCGCCTCGCTCGCCATGGCGGGGCCGAGATCCGACCCCCCGATCCCGAGGTTGACCACAGCCCGGATCCGGCGCCCCGTATGCCCCGTCCACGACCCGTTCCGCACTCGCTCGCAGAACTCCGCCATCCGATCGAGTACGTCGTGGACCCCGGGCACGACGTCTTCGCCGTCGACGAGGATGCGCTCCCCCCGCGGCGCGCGAAGCGCCACGTGGAGCACCGCACGATCCTCCGTCGTGTTGATGCGCTCTCCTGCGAACATCGCGTCGATGCGGGCCGGCAGACCTCTCGCCTCGGCAAGCGCCATCAGCAGGCGCATCGTCTCCTCGTCGATCCTGTGCTTCGACCAGTCGGCGAAGAAACCGGCCACCTCGGTGGAGAAGCGCTCGGCGCGGCGCGGATCGGCCGCGAAGCGAGCGCGCAGCGACACGCGACCGGCCTCGGCCCGATGCCGCTCGAGCGCGCGCCACGCCGGCGTTTGCGTCACTTGGCCGGAACTCGACATCGGCGGGGTCTCCTCCGTTGCGGGAACCGCTGCCCGAGAACCGCAGCCGACTGGGGCTTCAGCGGCTCTCGCGATCCACGACGGCTTCTCGCAGCTCCCGGTCGAGCTGCTCCAGCGTGCGCGTCAGCGCGCGGTTCCATGCATCCACCACCGCCTGTCCCGAACGATCCTCCGCCGGCTCGATCTGCGTCAGGCGGAGATCGAATCGGCGAACCGGCCGACCCTCGCGCAGATCGAAGAATCGAAACCGCCCCTCCAGCACCACGCGCGGATCCGAGGGTTCGCGCAAATCCACGTACAACTGATCGACGTCGCTCTCGAGCCGATACTCGGGACTCGACTCGCCGCTGCGATCGATCGAAGCGAAAGTCGATGCCGCGCGCAACCAGTCGATCATCGCTTCGCGCAGTACGTCTCCCGGCGGCGCGAAGAACTCGTGAAGAAAGCCGCTCGAGTAGACACTGTCGGTCGTCCGATAGACGAAGCCGGTTCCGCTGAACATCGGCGATATGCGCACGCGATCGACCCACAGCGCTCCGGACACCGCTCGTTCGCTAACGGCGGGCGGCGCGGCCGAGAGCAGGAAGCGCGTCCTCTGGGGCACCGGCCGCTCGAATGCGGCGCTGACGCAGCCGATCGCGAACGCAAGCCCCAACGCCAGGGTCGCGGCGACGAGAGCCTTCATTCCGCGGGCTCCAGGGTGCTCGTCGGTGGCTCCCCGAACAGGAGGAACGAGGGATAGGCCCGTGCCGTTTCGCTCGCATCGAGCAGGTTCCGGGACGCCGCGCGCAGATTCTCGAGGGTCGCGCCGAGGTCGTCGCTGCTGCGCCCGAGGAGCTGCTGCGTCTGGACCAGCAGCGAGGTGGTCTCGCGCAGGCTCGCGCGAAGCGTCTTCCCCAGATCGCCGGTCTCCACGCTCTCGACCCCCGCACGCAGCGCGGCGCTGGTCTTCTCGAGGTCCGTGAGCAGCGTCGACAGCGAGCGCTGCACCGTCGCGACGTCGGTCGTCTCCACGGCGTCGTTGACGTTGACCAGCAGGGTATCGAGGTTGGTCAGCAGACCTTCGACGTCGAGCGCGTCGATCCGCGTCATCAGCCGCTCGGCCGCACTCGTGATCTGCGAGATGGTGCTGGGCGCCGACGGCACGTAGACCACTTCCGGCTCCCAAGTGATGGCGGGCACCGGAAAGCGTTCGGCGTCGAGGAAGTCGGCCTCGATGAAGGACACGCCCGTAATTCCGAGTGGGGTCAGCCGCAGTCGCAAGCCACGTTCGACCATCCGCTCGAGCCTGCGCAGGCGTTCTTCCCGGCTTTCGCCCCTTCCCCGCTCGGTGATTTCCATCCGCACCAGCACGCGATTGCGGTCCTTGGCGTCGACCGGAGAGAGCTGATACTCGTCGCCGACGAAACCGATCCAGCGGACGCTGCCGAGCCGGACGCCCCGCAGCTTGACCGGAGCGCCGACTTCGAGCCCCTGAACGGATTCCTCGAATACGGTCTCGATGACGAGCGGGCGATCGAAGAGGCGCCCGCCGCCGACGAAGAGCACCGTCGCGACCGACACGACGATGCCGGCCAGCACGAACAAGCCGACCCGGAAGTAGTGCGCCTCGTTCACGCGGCCGTCTCCTTCGCGGGCTCGGTCTCGCGGCGGAAGAAGCGCCGCACCCACTCGATCTCGCAATGGTCGCGCAGCTCCTCGGGACTGCCCGTCGCGACGATTCCCTTCTTCTCCTTGTCCAGCATGATTACGCGGTCCGCGATCTCGTAGATACTCGGAAGCTCGTGCGTGACCACGACGAAAGTGATGCCGAGCGTACCGGCGAGTCTCAGGATGGTGTCGTCGAGCTCCGCCGACGTGATCGGGTCGAGTCCGGCCGACGGTTCGTCCAGGAACAGGATCTCCGGATCGAGCGCCATCGCGCGCGCGATGGCGGCGCGCTTGCGCATCCCGCCGCTGATCTCGGCCGGAAACCGCCCCCCGGTTCCCTCGAGCTGCACCAGCTTCAGTTTGCTCTCGGCGATCCGATCCATCGCTTCCCGCGGCAGTTCGGTAAACTCCTCCATCGGGAGCTCGATGTTCTCGAGCAGCGTCATCGAGCCGAACAAGGCCCCCTGCTGGTACATCACGCCGATCTTGCGCAGGATCCGCAGGCGGGCGTCGCCCTGGGCCGAAACGATGTCGTCTCCGTCGACGACGACGCGCCCGGAGAACGGTCGGTGCAGCCCGATCATGTTCTTCAGCAGCGTGCTCTTGCCGCAGCCCGAACCGCCCAGGATCACGAAGACTTCTCCGCGCCGGACCTCGAACGACACATCGTCGAAGATCCTGACCTCCCCGTAGCCGGCGACCAGGTTCTCGACGCGGATGATCGGCTCTCCGTCGGCCGCGGTCTTCGCAGCAGGGGTCGGCATCACTCCCTCAGATTCCGAGAACGTAGAACATGACGGCGAAGATGCCGTCGGTGATGGCGATCGCGACGATCCCGGTGACGACGGCGCTGGTCGTCGAGATGCCCACGGCCTGCGCGCCCTGCCCGGTGTCGATGCCGCGCATACACCCGACTGCCGCCACGATGACTCCGAAGACCATCGCCTTCAGGATGCCGCCGATGACGTCGAAGGGCTCGACCATGTCGACGACCCGATTGACGAACGTGACCGCCGGAAACCCCAGCGATCGATAGACCACCAGCCCGCCCAGCAGCCCGGACAGGCTGGTCGCCATCGCCAGCGCCGGCACCACCGCCATCGCCGCGAGCACACGCGGGACGACGAGGAAGCGGACCGGCTCGAGGCCCATCGTCGTCAGGGCGTCGATCTCCTCGTTGACCTTCATCGTTCCGATCTCGGCGGCGAAGGCGGATCCCGAGCGCGCGGTGAGCAGGATCGCCGCCATCAGCGGTCCCAGCTCGCGCAGCATCGACAGGCCCAGCAGATCCGCGACGAAGATCTCGGCGGCGAAGCGCTTCATCGGGATCGCGCCCTGGAACGCGAGGATCAGGCCGAGCAGGAAGCCGACACCGACGACGATGGGCATTGCGCCGATGCCAGCGCGCTCGGCGATCGCGATCGTGTCGCGCACGCGGAGCTGTCGCGGATGTCGCGCGACCGCCGCCAGCGCCACCACGGCCTCGCCGGTGAACGAAACGAGGCGCCGGAACTCTCGGCCGACCTCCACCCCCCTGCGCCCGAGCCGAACCAGGAACGAGGGCTCGGGCGCTGCGGGCGTCGCGGCGCGGCGAGATGGCGCCACCAGTGTCACCAGCTCGCGCAGGTCTTCGCGCAGCCCGCGCAGCTCGAAGCGGCCCCCGCCTTCCTCCGCGATCTCCTC
>CAYOHN010000269.1:0-1730 GCA_964403735.1 uncultured Spirochaetales bacterium
GGAACTTCGCAAAGAACGTCCCCCTCCCCGCGCGCGCCGCCGCACCCGCGGCGCCTCAGCCCTCTCCGGCGGGTTCGCAGGCCCGCGCAGCGGCGCCGTAGATGCCCTTGGCCATGAGGCTCGTCTCGGCCTTGGCGCGCGTTCGGTAGACCGCGGCGCGCACGCCGCGGACGCGCGCGTCGTCGGGTGCCGCGAGCCAGGCGAATTCCGCCAGCTCGCAGGCGAGCGCGAGGTCGCCGTCGGCGCAGGCCGACTCGGCGCGCTCGGCCAGCCGGCCGGCGCCGCCGGCGAGCGCGGCCAGCTCGAGCGCGAGATCGCGATCGCGCGAGGGCTTCAGGTGAGCGGGGTTGCCGTCGTACCAGCCGCCGTAGAGTCGCCACAGCGTGCGCACGATGAAGATCGGATCGTCGTAGATCGGACGCAGGTACGGACGCTCGAGTAGCGCCTGCGGGATGCGGACGCTGTGGAGAATCTCGTTCAGCGGCGCGCCGTCGTTCATCATCGCGAGCGTCTGCTCGCAGATCGTCTCGAGCAGTTCGGCGGACTCCGCCAGCGCCTGCGCCACGCGTGCGGCGCCGAGGATCGGCGGACCGTGGCCCGGGAACAGCGACTCCGGCGCGAGCGCGGCCATCTTGCGCAGCGCGGCGGCCCACTCGCGCGGATAGCGCTGCGCCTTCTGCGGATTGCCGCAGTTCGGCGCGGCCCAGATGAACAGGTCGCCGGTGTACAGCGCCTTGCGTTCGGGCAGCCAGGCCCACAGCGAATCGTCCGTCTCCCCGCGGTCGTGGTAGAGCTCGATGGCGACGCCTCCCACCTCGAGCCGGTGCTCCGCCCCGATCGTCTCGTCGGGGTAGCGGAACTCACTGGGAAAGATCGGCCGGGCAAAGCCGAACTGACGCGCGTTGATGTGCCCGTTGTATCCCGTCGTCAACCGGTAGCGATCGAAGCGCGCCGGACACAGCTCGTGCGCCAGGATGCGCGCCGCGGGCCGTCCCTGCGCCTCGGCCTCGGCAAAAAAATGCCGGAGTCCGAACACGTGATCGACGTGGCCGTGCGTGTAGATCCCGGTATGGACCGGCGCGTCGGTCCACGCGCGCACGGCCCGGTACATCGGCTCGGCGTGAAAGAGGCTCGAGGTATCGACGAAGACGAGGCCTTCGTCGGTGCGCAGGATCAGCGCGTTCGAGAACGCGGATTGGAACGCCGCGGCGTCGTCGAGCACCTCGAGCGCCACCAGCACGGCGCCCGGATGCACGTTGGCTCCGCCGAGGTCCCCGTTCCACGCCCGTTCCGCCAGCTCTAGAACTTCGCCCATCGCTCGTGCCTCAGCGCCCCTTGCGCACGCGCGCGCGGGAGGCCTGCGCCTTCGGCGAACGCGCCTGCTCGCTCGCCTTGTGCGTCAGCGCCGCGCCTCCCTTGGCGCGATTCGCCGACTTCCGCGTCGACTTGCGCGACGGCGTCGTCCGCGAATCCTCGAGGCTCGCCGTCATCCCGGCCGCATTGCGCTTGGTGTTGCGAGCCGCCGTGGCGCCGTAGCCCGCCTTGCGGTCGCTCGCGCTGGTTCCCGGAGCCGCCGTGTCGACGTAGGCATCGCGACGTTGCTTCTCCGGCCGTGCGAGCGCACGCTCGAGCTGCGCCTGTGAGCGGCCGACGCGCCGTCCGATCAGGCTGCCGTTGTCGTCGCGCCGAGACGCGCGGTCCGGTTCGGCGCCCGCGGGACGGGAAGAAGC
>CAYOHN010000269.1:1830-5328 GCA_964403735.1 uncultured Spirochaetales bacterium
ACGGGAAGAAGCGGAACGCGCCCGCTCGCGGGCGGAGCGGCCGGCCCGCGAGAGTGCCCGGCGCACTGCGCGCTCGACGACGTCGCCCGCGCGCACGGCTGCATCCCGCACGTCCGCCGCGCGTTCTTCCACCACGATCGTCGGGAGCCCGGCAAGGACGACCTTGATCTTGCAGACGATGTCGACGCCGCCGCGCGGACCGTTCAGATCGTCGAAGCGCAGCGAGACGCGCTCGATCTGCGTCGCGTACTTGCCCAGCTTGCGGGCGAGACGCGCCCGGATCTGCGCGCGCGTCTCGTCGTCGATCCGCACGCGGCTGCGGATCGCGAGCGTCGTGCGCTCTGCCGCCGTCACGCCGCGCTTCGCCTTCTCGGCGCGCGACAGCGTCTCGGTAAAGGCTGCAGTGGATGCAGACTTGGATGCGGTTCTGGATGCGGACTTCGATGTGGCTCTGGATGCGGGTCTTGTTGAGGTTGTGGTTCCGGTTGTGGTTCCGGTTCCGGTTGTGGTTCCGGTTCCGGTTGTGGTTGTGGTTGTGGTTGTGGTTGTGGTTGTGGTTCTAGAGGTTCGTCCGGCCATCTTCGAACGCTAGCGTCCCGGCCCGAGTCCTGCCGCGTCGCGCGCCGCTGCGAGCACCGGCCGCGCGAGTTCGCGTGCGCGCCGCACGCCCGACGCCAGCACGTCCTCGACGTCGTCGGGCCGCGCCATCCACTGCGCGCGCCGGTCGCGATACGGCGCGAAGTACGCGAGCAGCCGCTTCAGCAAGTCCTTCTTGACCTCGCCATATCCAAGCCCCCCCGCCTGCGCGCGCCCGAACCACTCCTCGCGCTCGGCCGGGCTCGCAAACAGCGCCCAGAGCTGGAACAGCGCCGCCTCCACATCCTTCGGCTCGTCCACCGGCGTCGAGTCCGTGACGATGCCCATCACGGCCTTCTCGAGCTCGGCGTCGGACGCGAACATCCGGATCGTGTTGTCGTAGGACTTGCTCATCTTGCGGCCGTCGACACCGGGCACGACGGCGACGTCGTCGAGGATGTGGGGGTCGGGCAGCTTGAACACGGGCTGGCCAAAGGTGTGGTTGAAACTGCCGGCGATGTCGCGCGTCATCTCCAGGTGCTGCTTCTGATCCTGTCCGACCGGCACCAGGTCCGGGTTGTAGATGAGGATGTCGGCGGCCATCAGCACCGGGTACGCAAAGAGACCGTGATGAACCGGCAGCCCTTGCGCGATCTTGTCCTTGTACGAGTGCGCGCGCTCGAGCAGGCCCATCGGCGTCACCGTCGTCAGCAGCCACGCGAGCTCGCACACCTCCGGCAGATCCGATTGCCGGTACAGGATCGCGTGCTCGGGATCGAGGCCGAGCGCCAGATAGTCGAGCGCCAGCTCGCGCGTGAAGCGGCGGCGCTCGGCGGCGTCGCGGATCGACGTCATCGAGTGGTAGTCGGCGAGGAAGTAGATCGCCTCGCCCTTGCGCTGGAGCTCGATGTGCTGGCGCATCGCGCCGAAGAAATTGCCGAGATGCGGTTCGCCCGAAGGCTGGATGCCGGAGAGGATGCGCACGGGGTTACGCCTCGACCGGCGCGAGCCAGTGCTCGAAGTGAGGATCCCGACCCTCGAAGATCGCGAGCAGCCGGTCCTGGAGTCGCTTCGAGACGGGCCCCGGCGCGCCGCCCGGCACCAGTCGGCCATCGACGGATTCCACCGGCCACACCCCGACCGACGACGAGGCCAGGAACAGTTCCGGCGCCTCGTAGAGCGCCTCCGGCGGCAACGCATCTTCGTGCACGGCGATGTCTTCGTGGCGGGCGAGCTCGATGACACTCATCCGCGTCACACCAGCCAGCACGGCGTCGAGGGTGGGCGTGCGCAGCGCGCCATCGCCATCGACGAGGAACACGTTGGCGGTCGGGGCTTCGGCGAGCAGACCGCGCTCGTCGAGCAGCACGACTTCGTCGTAACCCTCCTGGCGCGCCGCCCACTTGGCCATCATCGCGCCGAGATAGTTGGCGCTGGCCTTGGCGTGGGTCGGCAGGTGCGCCTCGACGCGACGGCGCACGCGTTCGATCTTCAGCTTCAGCGTCGGCGCGAGCGGCCGGGGATTCGGTTTGCGCAGCACGATGTCCCGGGCGCCGTGATAGACGGCGATCGACACCGACACGTGCTCGTCCATCGGGACCACGTCGACCTCTACGGACGGGAGGTACGCGCAGATCTTCATCGCGTTGGCGCCCGGATTCGCCCGGGCCGCGGCGAGCGACGCCGCCCGCAGCTCGTCGAGGCCGTACTGGATCGGCAGCCCGACGATCGACACCGAGCGGAGGAAGCGCTCGAGATGGTCGTCGAGCCGGAAGATCGCCGTCCCGCGCGGTGTGTCGTGCACGCTGGTGTAGTCGAAGATCAGCGAGCCGCGCTGGAGACTGTGCGACAGCACGTGCACGGTGGCGTCGCTCCACGGGACGAGCGCGCCGTCGATCCAGATCTGGCGATCGGGCGCAGGGCCGGGGTCGTAGCGGGGCATGGCCGGGAAGGTAACGGCAGGGCCCGCGGGGAACGAGGGGGGTGAACGGGCGGGGAACACGGGGGACGCGAGAGCGCCCGTCTGCCACGTGTCGGCTTTCGCAGCCACCTCTGGGCAGGAGGACTTGCCCGTGAAGACCATCGCCCGCCGGATCACGGAACCCGCCGTCGTCGCCGTCGCGCTGTACCGCGAGCTGCTCGGCTCGGCGCTTCGGCTGCTGCCCGGCCGCGGATAGCGCGGAGGCCCGAAGCTGCGCCTACCCGCGCCGCTCCTGCGCCCGGGCGGACGCCGGCTCGAGCGCTGGCATCGGCTCCAGTCCGGAGGTCGCCCCGGACCCGGCAATCTCGTCGGGCCGGCCGTCAGACCGGCCGTCGGACCCGGGATCGCCGTTCGACCAGGGACCCGCATCGGGCTGCGGATACGCGCGCGCCCGCCGGCGTCGCAGCAGCTCCGGCTCCGCCGCCTTCACCCACGTCCGCGCCGCCAGCGTCAACACGAGCAGGAACGCCACGATCGCGACACCGAGGAAGTCGATCGGCGACAGCCCCAGCAGCGTCGGCCGGTAGTGCGTGGTCACGTAGACCGCCTTCAGCAGCCCGCCGGCCACCAGGCTCGTCCATCCGAACAGGATCAGCGCATCCATCAGGGGCAGGATCGACATGCTCGCGGCCTCCCGGGCACCCATCCTACGCCGAGAGGCGCCGTCTCGTAAAGCATCCCCTTCGATGGCGGCCGCGGGGGCCCACGGCTACCTTGCCGGCCCTGCGTCTCCGACCCGCGCGACGACGCGATCGCCCGGACGGCGCGCACGACAGCACCGGCCCTCCACGGTCGCCCGATGCCGACGTAGCTCAGCTGGTAGAGCAGCTGATTCGTAATCAGCAGGTCACCGGTTCGAATCCGGTCGTCGGCTCCATCACATCGCCGTCAACCAAGGGGCCGGGTTCGTTCGTCAACTTTTCCTCCGGAAAAGTTGACGA
>CAYOHN010000270.1:0-5308 GCA_964403735.1 uncultured Spirochaetales bacterium
TGGAAGCGATGGCCGCGTCTTCGGCGGTACGCAGTCGCTGCACACCAATGCCTTCGACGAAGCCCTCGCGCTGCCATCGGAGGCGAGCGCGCGCGTGGCGCGCAATACGCAGCTGATCCTGCAGGAAGAGACCGGCATCCCGTCGGTGATCGATCCCTGGGGCGGGTCGTACTTCATGGAATCGCTGACGGCGAGCCTCGCCGCCGAGGCGCGCAAGGTGATCGCCGAAGTCGACGAACTCGGCGGTATGGCGCGAGCCATCGAAGCCGGCATGCCCAAGCTGCGCATCGAGGAATGCGCGGCGCGGCGCCAGGCACGGATCGACCGCGGCGAGGATGTCGTCGTGGGCGTCAACAAGTACCGGACGGAGGGTGCGGAAGCCGAGCTCGACCTGCTCGAGATCGACAACAGCGCCGTACGCGAGTCGCAGGTCCGCCGGCTGGCCGCGTTGCGCAAGCAGCGCGACGAGACAGCCGTCACACGGACGCTCGACGCGCTCGAGGCGGCCGCGCGCGACGAATCCGGCAACCTGCTGGCGCTGGCCGTCGACGCGGCGCGCGCACGGGCGACGCTCGGAGAGATCTCCGAAGCGCTCGAGCGCGTCTACGGACGACACCGGCCCGAGACGCGCACGATCTCCGGGGTGTATGCGGCGGCCTCGAGCGGCGACGCCGACTTCGATGCCGCGCGCGCCGACGTCGAGACGTTCGCCGCCGCGGAGGGACGTCGTCCGCGGCTGTTGGTCTGCAAACTCGGGCAAGATGGCCACGACCGCGGCATGAAGGTCATCGCGAGCGCCTTCGCGGATCTCGGCTTCGACGTCGACATCGGCCCGCTGTTCCAGATGCCCGAGGAGGCGGCGCGACAAGCCATCGAGAACGATGTGCACGCCGTCGGCGTGTCGACGCAGGCGGGCGGGCACAAGACGCTGGTGCCTCAGCTCATCGAAGCGCTGCACGCGCAGAAGGCCGACGAAGTGGTCGTGATCGCCGGGGGCGTGATCCCGCCGAAAGACGTTCCGGCGCTCGAGGCCGCCGGAGTCGCGGCCGTGTTCGGGCCCGGCACGGCGATCCCGGAGGCGGCTCGCGAGGTGCTGCGCCAGATCCGCGCACGCCGCGCATGAAGATCGATCGGGACGCGCTCGCCGAACATCGAGACGGGATCCGGCGCGGCGATCGGCGCCTGCTCGCGAAGACGATCACGCTGCTCGAGAGTCGCCGCGCGGACCGTGCAGCACTCGGGCAGGCCATCCTCGAGGCCCTGGTGCCCGATACGGGCCGCGCGGTACGGGCGGGCATCTCGGGAACGCCCGGCGTCGGCAAGAGTTCGTTCATCGAGGCGCTCGGGCTGCATCTCACGGGACAGAACCAACGCGTCGCCGTGTTGGCGGTGGATCCTTCGAGTCCACGCACGGGCGGCAGCATCCTCGGCGACAAGACGCGGATGGAGCAGCTCGCACAGGACGAGCGCGCGTTCATTCGGCCTTCGCCCTCCGGGGGCTCGCTCGGCGGCGTCGCGCATCGCACGCGCGAGACGCTGCTGTTGTGCGAGGCTGCCGGTTTCGATGTCGTGCTCGTCGAGACGGTCGGCATCGGCCAGTCCGAAGCCGCCGTCGCGTCGATGGTCGATTTCTTCGGCGTGCTGCTGCAGCCCGGCGCAGGCGATGAGCTGCAGGGGATGAAGAAGGGAGTCCTCGAGCTGGCGGACGCCCTCGTCGCCCACAAGGCCGACGGGGAACTGCTGGCGGCGGCGCAGCGCGCGCGGCTCGAATATCAACATGCGCTCGAGCTGCTGCGGCCCAGCTCGAGCCACTGGCAGCCCCCGGTGCTGCTCGCGAGCGCGCAGACGGGGGATGGCATCCCGGAGGTGTGGGACACCATCTTGGCGCATCGCCGCGCCCTCGAAGCCAGCGGCGAATTGGATGCACGGCGCCGAGAGCAGGCGCGGGCCTGGCTGTGGAGCCTCGTCGGCGAGGGGTTGGAAACCGCGTTTCGCGCGCACCCGGCCGTCGCACAAGAGATCCCGCGGCTCGAGGCCGAGGTGACCGCACGAAAGACGACGGCCTCGGCCGCGGCGCGGGCACTGCTGGCGCTGTTCTCCGCGCGTTCGCGCGGATGAGTGCCTTGCCCCGCGGGTAGCGCGATGCGCTCGGGCTCCGAGCCGTTGGCGCCGAAGATCTGGTCCGGGCTTCACTTCCCGCTCCGGACTGCCGATGGAAAGACCGGACGTTCGCCTGTGCCGGAGAGTTTCGATGGTCCAGATCAACATGGCCGGCCGCGAGATCACGCTGAAAGTGGTCTACTATGGCCCCGCGCTGTCCGGCAAGACGACCAATCTCCAGCAACTCCACGCGTTGATCGACCCTTCTTCGCGCGGCAAGATGGTGACGCTGGATACCGCGGACGACCGCACGCTCTACTTCGACTTCCTGCCGATTCAATTCGGTGCCGGGCGCGGCGTCTCGGTGAAGATCAAGATGTTCACCGTGCCCGGGCAGGTGATGCACAAGTCGACGCGCAAGGTCGTTCTGGCCGGCGCCGACGCGGTGGCCTTCATCGCGGATTCCCAGCGCTCGTGCGCCAGCGCCAACGCCTACTCGTGGCGCGACATGGAAGCGAACTTGCGCGCCAACGGCATCGACTTCGACGCGATCCCGAAGGTGGTTCAGTTCAACAAGCGGGACCTTCCCGATGTGAAGCCGCTCGCAGAGATCCGCAAGGCGTGGGCGGACATCGCGACCTTCCCCGCCGTCTCGATGCGGGGTGAGGGCGTCCTGGAGACCTTCCGCGAGCTGCTCCGGCGGCTCTATCGCAACCTCGAGCAGAAACACCAACTGGCCCGGAATTTCGGCATCACCGAGGACGAGTTCCTCGCCGGGGTGTTCCAGAACGTCGCCAAACCCGCGCCGGACGAGGCGGCCGTCGCCAGCTGACCCGCCCGTCGACCCGGGCGCCGATCGCCGAGTGGCGCCCCTTTGACTCCCGGATCGAACGCTGATAGTTTCCGAGCGCCGATTCCCGTGGGGAGAGCGTGTGGCGGGACCGCGCGAGCGGTCCGTCGTCGAGACGATCCATCCGCAATCTGTCCGCTCTCCGAGTCCGTCCGTACGGCTTCTCCACGTGAGGTTCCCAACCGGATGTCCCAGCAGCCGCTGTCCCCTTCTCCGCTCTCGGCGCCGCGCCCGAAACGCGGAGGTGTTCCGCCGGAGTGGGCCGATGTGATCGTTCCCGTCGACCAGGCCGTCGCCGAGATTCGCGCCGGCCGCATGGTGATCCTCACCGACGACGAGGATCGCGAGAACGAGGGCGATCTGTGCATGGCCGCAGACTGCGTGACGCCGGAAGCGATCAACTTCATGGCCAAGCACGGTCGCGGTCTGATCTGCCTCTCGCTCACCGACGAACGTATCCGCGAGCTGCGCCTGCCGATGATGGTGCCGGACCAGGACAACACGGCGATGTTCGGAACCGCCTTCACGATTTCGATCGAGGCGCGTCACGGCGTCACCACGGGCATCTCGGCGGCCGATCGCGCGCGGACGATCCAGGTCGCCATCGACGGGCAGTCGCGCCCGCACGACCTGTCGCGTCCCGGCCATATCTTCCCGCTGCGCGCGCACGACGGTGGGGTGTTACGGCGCGCCGGGCAGACGGAGGGCTCCGTCGACCTGGCGCGCATGGCGGGGCATCGTCCGGCCGGCGTCATCTGCGAGATCATGAATGACGACGGCTCGATGGCGCGAATGCCGGACCTGGTGGCATTCGCCCGCGAGCACGCTCTCAAGATCGTGACGATCGCGGACCTCATCGAGTATCGGCTCCGCCACGAGAAGCTGGTGCGCCAAGTCGCCGAGGCCGCGCTGCCGACGTCGATCGCCGGAGAATGGCGATCCTTCGTCTACGAAAACGACATCGACCACGTCGACCACATGGCGCTGCTGAAGGGTGAGATCGGTGCAGAGGACGACGTGCTGGTGCGTGTGCACAGCGAATGTCTCACCGGCGACGCCTTCGGTTCGATCCGTTGCGACTGCGGCGAACAGTTGCACGCAGCGATGAAGATGATCGAAGCCGAGGGCCGGGGCGTCATCCTGTACATGCGCCAGGAAGGTCGCGGGATCGGGCTCAAGAACAAGATTCGCGCCTACTCCCTCCAGGACCAGGAAGGGCTCGACACCGTCGACGCCAACGAGCGGCTCGGCTTTCCGGCCGACCTGCGAGACTACGGGGTGGGCGCGCAGATCCTGGTGGATCTCGGCGTCCGCCGGATGCGTCTGATCACGAACAACCCGGGCAAACGCGCCGGCATCGAAGGCTACGGCCTGACCATCGTCGAGCGCGTGCCGCTCGAGATCGCACCGAACGAGAAGAACTACGAGTACCTGCGCACGAAGAAGGAACGGCTGGGCCATCTGCTGCACCTGATGAGCTGACCCCGCATCCCTTCGGGACTGCCTCTTCCAGACACCCTCAACCGATCGGGGTTCGCATGTTCGAGACCGTCGAAGCCGTTCAGAAGCAACTCGAGGCGCAGGGATACATCTGCGACAAACGGATCGCGACCGTGGTCTTCCTCGCGAACCGACTCGAGAAGCCGGTGCTCGTCGAGGGGCCCGCAGGCGTCGGCAAGACCGAGCTGGCGAAGGTCGTCGCCGCCGCCACCGGCCGCGAGCTGATCCGGCTCCAATGCTACGAGGGACTGGACGAAGCCAAGTCGCTCTACGAGTGGGAATATTCGAAGCAGCTCCTGTACACGCAGATCCTCAAGGAGAAGATCGGCGAGGTGATGCAGGGGACTGGCTCGCTGCGCGAAGCCGCGGAGCGGGTCGGTGCGCAGGACAGCGTCTTCTTCTCGGATCAGTTCATCGTCCCGCGGCCGCTGATGCATGCGATCACGACGGAGGAGCCATGCGCGCTTCTCATCGACGAGGTGGACAAGTCCGATCCGGAGTTCGAGGCGTTTCTGCTCGAAGTGCTGTCGGACTTCCAGGTGACGGTGCCCGAGATCGGGACGTTCGCGGCGAAGCATCGCCCGCTGGTCTTTCTCACCTCCAATGATGCCCGCGAGATGAGCGACGCGCTCAAACGTCGTTGTCTGCACCTGTGGATCGACTATCCGGACGAAGCCGCAGAGCTCCGGATCCTGCAGGCGAAGGTGCCGGGCATGGACCAGAAGCTGGCGGCGGATCTCGTCGCCATGATGCAGCGCTTGCGGCACCTCGATCTCAAGAAGACGCCGTCGATCGCGGAGACGATCGATTGGGCCCGGGCGCTGCTCGCGCTCAACGCGGAGAGCCTCGGGGAGGATG
>CAYOHN010000271.1:0-5308 GCA_964403735.1 uncultured Spirochaetales bacterium
CGTCAACTTTTCCCCCTCCGGGGGAAAAGTTGACGAACGAACCCGGCCCCTTGGTTGACGCTCAGGATGGCGGGGGGGCGGTCCGATGAGGCCGGCGTGCCTGTTCGCGATTCGCGCTATGCGGGGTGGTTGGTGGGGTCGATTCGCTCCGGCCTCGTCGCCATCGACGAGAGCGGTGCGCTCGCGGCGCTGAACGACGCGGCGCACCGGCTGCTGGGCTGCGCGGGAACGGGGGCCGAGGCGGTGATCGGACAGGACTGCCGCACGGCGTTGTCGGATCAGCCGGCGTTGCTCGATCGGCTGCTCTCCACGCTCGATGGGCACGAGGAGCCCGGTCGCGCCGAGTTGTCTCTGGTCGGCCGCGGGGACCGTCCCGGTCCGACGATCGGCTACACGGTGGCTCCCGTGCGCGACGAAACCGGGGCCGTGCGCGGCGCCGTGTTGCAGTTTCGCGACCTCACGCCCTACGAGCGCCGGGCCGAGCAGGAACGACTGCGCGACCGGTTGGCGGCGCTCGGCGAGATGGCGGCGGGTCTGGCGCACGAGATCCGCAATCCGCTGGCCGGCATGGAGATCCTGACCGGGCTGCTGCGCCGGCGTCTCGGCGAACACCCCGAAGCGCTGGCGCTGGTCAACGAACTCAGCGCCGAGATCCGGCGCGCCGCGCAGACGGTGACCGAGAGCCTCGAGTTCGTGCGCCCCGTGGCGCTGCGCTGCGATGCCGTCGATCCCATCGAGGTGCTCGAGGAATCGCTGGCCAAGGCGCGCGCCCGCGTGCCCTTTGGCGGGAACGTCGAGCGCGACTACGCCGAGCTGCTGCCGGCGCTGCAAGCCGACGGCGAGCGTCTCGAGTCCGTGCTGACGAATCTGATGGTGAACGCGATGGAGGCGATGGAAGAGGCGAAGTCCGATCCGCGCTGGCTGCGCCTGGGGGCCCGCGTCGAGCGCGGCGAGGACCTGGATGCCGGCGCCGAACGCGATCCGGAGCTCGTCTTCAGCGTCGCCGATGCGGGGCCCGGCATTCCGGACGAGCTGCGCGAGCGCGTGTTCTATCCGTTCTTCACCACCAAGCAGGCCGGCACCGGCGTGGGCCTCGCGCAGGCCCAGAAGATCATCGCGGGACACGGCGGCCGGCTCGAGCTGACCGGCGACGCGCGCGGCGGCGCGCTGTTTCGCGTGCGGCTGCCGGTGCAGACGGGCACGGCATGAGCGCGGCGCTCTCGGAAAACGACACTGGACGGTGTGCGCGATTGCTCGTCGTCGAGGACAACGACACGTTGCGCCGGGGCATCGCGCGCGCGCTGGCCGACGGCTTCGGCAGCGTCGACGAGGAAGCCACCGGCGCCGGCGCGCTGGCGCGCTTCGGCGATCCGACGCGGCCGGTCTACGACGTGGTCGTCACCGATCTGCGTCTCCCCGGCGCGACGGGCCTCGACGTGCTCTCCGCGGCGCGCCAGCGTGACGAACGCACGGCCGTGATCTTGATGACGGCGTACGGGACCATCGATACCGCCGTCGACGCGATGAAGCGCGGCGCCTTCGACTTCGTCCAGAAGCCGTTCGAGCTCGAGCAGCTCGAGGTGCGCGTGGCGAAGGCGCTCGAGCACGGCAATCTGCTGCGCGAAGTGCGCCGGCTGCGGGAAGAGCGCGCGGCGCGCTTCGGCTCCGAGCAGATCGTCGGCCGCAGTCCTGCGCTCCAGGCGGCGCTGGCGATGGCGCGCAAGGTGGCGCCCAGCCGCTCGACGGTGCTGGTGACCGGCGAGACCGGCACCGGCAAGGAGCTGCTGGCCGGGATGGTCCATGGGCTCTCGCCCCGTGCCGACGGCCCGTTCATCAAGGTGAACTGCGCGGCGTTGCCGGAGACGCTGCTCGAGTCCGAGCTCTTCGGCCACGAGCGCGGCGCGTTCACCGGCGCCGAGCGCAGCCGGATCGGTCGCTTCGAGCAGGCGCACGGCGGCACGCTGTTCCTCGACGAAGTGGGCGACATGGCGTCCGCCACGCAGTCCAAGCTGCTGCGCGTGCTCCAGGACCGCGAGTTCTTCCGGCTCGGCGGCAACCGGGCGATCCGGGCGGACGTCCGCATCGTCGCCGCCACCAATCAGGATCTCGAGCGGGAGATCCAGGCCGGCCGCTTCCGCGAGGATCTGTTCTTCCGGCTCAATGTGATCCGGATCCAGATGCCGCCGCTGCGCGAGCGGCCGGAGGACGCCGAGCTGTTGGCGCGGCACTTCGCCCTGGAGTTCGCCGCCGAGCTCGGCCGGCCGCCCCGGACGCTCTCCGACGGCGCCGTCGCGCGGCTGCGCGCCCACCGCTGGCCCGGCAACGTGCGCGAGCTGCGCAACGTGCTCGAGCGCGCGCTGCTGCTGGCCGACGGCGAATGCATCGAAGCCGGCGACATCGATCTGCCGGAGGCGCTGGCGCCGGCCGCCGCCGGGCTCCGGATCGACATGCCGCCGGCCGGCCTCTCGCTGCGGGCGGTGGAGCGCGATCTGGTGCTCGCGGCGCTGCGCAAGGCGAGCTTCGTCCAGAAGGACGCCGCGGCGCTGCTGGGCGTGAGCCGCCGCAAGCTCAACTACATGATCCAGCGGATGGGCATCACGCATGCTTCCTGGCGTCGCAACCGGGCGGAGCCGCGCGCCGGGCTCGGAGGCGGCCTTTGGGGCGCCGAGGCGGAGCATTTCGACGACGACGAGGCACCCGACGTGACGCCCGACGTTGAAGAGGACGCGCCCATCGGATAACTAAACGGGCTGCCCGGGACGCACTCGGGCACCCACGAGGGCGCCATGATCTCTTCCGACCGCCATTCCGTCCGTCCGCACCGCCGGGCGCGCCGCCTCGTCTGCGTCGCGCTGCTGCTCTCCGTCGGAGCGCTCGCGGCCTGTCAGGACGATGCGTCCCGGCTCGCCGAGCACATGGCCCGCGCCGAGAAACAGCTCGAGGACGGCAAGCCCAACGAGGCGGTCATCGAGTTCAAGAACGCGCTGCAGATCGCGCCGAACGACGCAGAAGCACACTTCGGTCTGGCCAAGGCCTACCTGGCTGCCAAGGACGTGGGGAAGGCGTATTGGGAACTCCAGGAGACCATCCGCCTCGACCCCGACAATCTGGAAGCGCGCATCGCGTTCGCCCAGTTCCTGCTGCTCGGCTCCGAGGACGAGTTCAATCAGGCCATCGAGCAGGCGGACGCGATCCTCGAGCGCGAGCCGGACGAATGGGAAGCCTACGTCATCCGGGCACGCGCACTCGAGAACCTGAAGCGGCTCGACGAGGCGCAGGCGGACTACGAGAAGGCCGTCGAGTTGCAGCCCGAGAACGCCGACGTGCTGCGCACGCTGGCGGCGTTCTTCGCGCGCAAGGGCGACAACGACGCCGCCGAGCCGCTGTTCCGGCAGCTCGTCGAGTCGGATCCGAGCGCGCAGTCGTGGTTCCAACTCGCCGGCTTCCTGAGTCTCGACCGCGAGCGCGACGAGGAAGCGTTGACCGCGTTCCGCAACGGGCTGGAGTTGGCAGAGCCCGAGGAACTCGCCACTGCCTATCAGCGCCTCGCGAGCTTCTACTACCAGCGCGAGCGCTACGACGAGGCCGAGAAGACGCTGCAAGAAGGCGTCGAGGCCACGGACCGCGACATCGAGCTGATCTACGCGTTGGCGCGCTTCTATCACTCGCGCGGCGCGCCGGATCGCGCGGATCAGATGATCGAGGAAGCCACGGAGGCGCGTCCCGACGAAGTGGCGCCGTTGCTGATCCTGTCCGCGTACCGCGGTCGCAACGGCGACGTCGATGGCGCGCTGGAAGCCGCGGAGCGCGCCATCGAACTCGATCCGACCCACACCCAGGCGCGCCTGCGCAAGGCCGAGCTGCTGATCGATCGCGGCGTCCAGCAGGGCGAGCGCGAGCAGTTGGCGCAGGGCCGCGCGATCGTCGCGGCGGTGCTCGCCGAGGACGCCAACTCCGCCGAGGCGAACTTCGTCGCCGCCAAGCTGGATCTCGCCGAGGGCAAGCCGGCCGATGCGGTCGCGGCGCTGCGCCGCTCGATCGATGTGCGCAGCGACTGGGCGCAGGCGCACTTCCTGCTCGCGTCGGCGCTGCTGATCCAAGGCGAACGACAGCAGGCGCGCGCCGAGGCGCTGCGCGCGATCCAGATCGACGCGGAGTTCGTCGAGGCCCGGCGTCTGCTGGCGCGGATCCATGCCGCGCTGGGCGAGAACGATCTGGCCATCGAAGAAGCGCGCCGGATCCTGCGGCAGCGGCCCGCGGATCACGAGATGCGCGTGCTGTTGGCGCAGAACCTCGTGAACCAGGGCAAGCCCGAAGATGCGCGCGTGGAGCTGGAAGCGATCCCGCTCGATGAGCGCGGCGTCGAGGTGAACTTCGCGCTGGGTCGCATTGCGATGCTCCAGGGCAAGGCGGACCTGGCGCGCGAGAAGCTGCTGGTCGCACTCGAAGGGCGTCCGAACCATCCGGAGATCCTCGAGTCGATGTTGCAGGTGGACGCCGCGACCGGCAGGATCGGGGAGTCGCTCGAGCGCATCCGCGCGGCGCAAGAGGCCGAGCCGGAGAACAGCGCGCTGGTGCGCCTCGAAGGCGTGGCGCTGATCGTGGCGGGCGAGGGCACCCAGGCCGAGAGCCGGCTGCGGCGCGCGATCGAGATGAATCCGAACGACATGAGCGCGTACCAGGGGCTGGCGCGCTACCTGCTCGGTTCGGGCCGCCGCGCCGAGAGCCTGGCCACCTACGAGCAGGCGGCGCAGTCGCAGCCCGAGTCCGCGCCGCTGCGCTTCACGCTCGGCACGCTGTACGAAGCCGAGAACCGGCGGGCCGAGGCGGTGGCCGAGTACGAGGAGGCGATCCGTCTCGATTCGGGGCTCGCCGTTGCCAAGAACAATCTGGCGTATTTGCTCGCCGAGGAGGGCAAGGACCTCGACCGGGCGCTCGAGCTGGCGCAGCAGGCGAAATCGGAGATGCCGGACAGTCCGAACGCGGCCGATACCCTCGGCTGGGTGCTGCTGAAGAAGGGCATTCCGGAGGCGGCGATCGGCTACCTCCGGGAGGCCGAGAGCGGCTTTCCGCCCGGGCACGGCGATACCGGCTGGGTCCGCTACCACCTGGCGATGGCGTATCAGGCGAACGAGCAGCCCGAGGAGGCGCGCGAGGTGCTGGATCGCGCGTTCGCGGACTTCGAGAAGCAGAAGGAGGCCGTGCGCGAGCGGGGCTTCGAGGGCGAGATCCCCGATCCCAGCTGGGCGAAGGAAGCGCGAGCGCTGCTCGAGCAGCTCTCCGCCGGAGCCGCGCCGCCGGCGGCCTG
>CAYOHN010000272.1:0-776 GCA_964403735.1 uncultured Spirochaetales bacterium
GTTCGATCCGTCAACTTTTCGCGCCCGCGGGCGCGAAAAGTTGACGGATCGAACCCGGCCCCTTAGTTGACGGGCATGGACGACGTGCGGGCGCGCATCGAGGTCGTGACGGGGGACATCGCGTCCCTGGCGGTGGATGCGATCGTCAGCGCGGCGGATTCGGAACTGACGAGCGGCGAGGGAGTGTCCAAGGCGATCCTGCGCGCCGCAGGTCCCAAGCTGCTCGAAGAGTGTCGCTCCATCGGCGGCTGCCCCCCCGGCGAGGCGCGCCTGACCGGCGGCTACGAACTCCCGGCACGCTGGGTGATCCACGCCGTCGGGCCCCTCTGGCGCGGCGGACAGGCCGGTGAGTCCGGCTTGTTGGCCGCTGCCTACACCGAATCGCTTCGGCTCGCACGGCGCAACGAGTTCGCGGCGGTCGCGTTCCCGCCGATCGCAACCGGCGCTCGCGGCGTTCCACTCGACGTCGCAGCGCCGATCGCCATCCGATCGGTCGCGACGTGGCTCGTGACGTGCGATTGGCCCCGCCGCGTGACGCTCTGTTGCGTGCGTACGAGCACGGCTGATCGCTACCGCGCGCTGCTCGGCGATCTCGATCGCCTCGGGTAGCCTCGCGCTAAAGACCCAGCACGCGCACGACGTCGATGCCCTTGCGGACGGGGTCTGCGATGCCGGCGGTCACGCGGCCGCCAGCCCGCTCTGTGGAGAGGTCACGGTCGATCGGCTATTTACATTTTACTAATTATATAGAAAGAAAAAGAAACAGATGGCAATAA
>CAYOHN010000272.1:786-5297 GCA_964403735.1 uncultured Spirochaetales bacterium
CGGCTCCGGCAGCACGACGCCGTTCGCGTTGGTCCCGAGTTCGACCCGCGGCGCCGTGGTGTCGAGCTCGGACGACTGCTCACTACGGCCAACTCGTTCGTCGACAGCGTTCGTCGACAGGCGAACGAACTCGCCGACCATGCCCAACGTCACCTTGTCGCGAGTGCGCAGGACCATGGCCAGGCCCGTCGCCAACTCGCGCAGCGGCGTGTGGATCGCTGGATGGTCCGATGGGTACGGTGCAGCGGCGCGCCAGTCGCCGGCGAGCTGTGGCGCCAGACGCGTCAACGCCGTCTTGCTGTCGCTCAGGAGGCCTCCCGCGGACGACCCGTCGCGATGCCCTCCAGCGTCTGTCTGCGCAGCGCCGCGGTGGCGGCTTCGCGCAGGCGCGCGTCGCGGCTCCGCACGAGACGCGTCAGCGCCGCTTCCGCGTCTGCTCCGCGCAGATGCGCCAAGGCGCTGATAGCCGTGAGCTTGACGTCGCGGAGCTGCTTGCGCCGACGCCAGGTGCCGCGATCCAGCACGCTCACCAGCGCGGGCACCGCCTCGGGGCGTCCCGTTCGCCCGAGACCGCGAACGACTTCGCGGGCGAGCGGCAGATCGCCGCCATCGAGCGCGCACGCCAGCGCATCGCGGAGTGGGGCCAGCGCGAGGGCACGTCCCGTCGCTCCGAGCGAGTACGCGGCCATCGCCGCCACGTCGGGCCGCGAGCTTTGCAATGCCTCGGTGAGCACGTCGAGGGAACTGAGGTCGCCGACCCGCACCAGCGCCTGGGCGGCGTCGCGGGCGATCGCCTTCTCACCCGACAGCAATGCCTCGCGCAGGCACTCCACGAGGCGTGGGTTCTGCGTCTCGCCGGCCAGTCGAAGCGACACCCGCATGCGACGCGTCGAGCCGTGCGTCAATGCCTCGACCAGCGCTGGCACGGCGTCTTCACCCATCGCGATGAGAACGCCCGACAGCCGCCCGCGCCGCTCGGGATCTCCCTCGTGCTCGAGGCGATCGAGCAGGATCGGCGCGACCTGGGGCCCGAGTTCGCGCAACGCGGTCGTCGCTTCCAGGCTGGACGCAATCGTCGCGTCGACGGCGCGATCGATCAGGTGTTCGAGGGCGGCGCCGTGGGCAATCTGACCCAGGAAGCCGATGGCACTCTCGCGCTGCGAGAACGAACGCTTGGCGTCGTCGCTGGCGTGGCGCGACAGCGTCACGAGGATCTGGAAGGCGCCGTCCATCTCTCCGCTCGCGCTCATCTGCTCGGCCAGGGCCGCGAGATGACGCGCGAGGTCGCGATACGCCAGGTCGTCGCTGCAGTCATCGATCTGCGCGAGGATCGAGTCGAGTTCGTGCCGGCGGACGAGCGCGGGATCGACGGGCTCCTCGGTGTCGGCTGCCTCGGCGGCCTGCACGGCAGCGCCGTCCACAGCGGTCTCTTCCTGTCCTTCGCCGAGTCCGATCTGTGCCGCGTCTGCCAGACCCTCGTCGTCGACTTCGAGCGTGTCGTCCATGCGGGGCTGCTCGAGCAGCGCGCGCCAGTCCGCCTCGTTGACCTGGATGCCATGACGCGGCGCCGTGTAGAGAACGGCCTCGAATCCCCCGCTCAGCGAGAGCATGTCGGGTTCCATCGTGAGCACGTCGAGGAAGCCGACGAGCGTAGCCGGGTCCAGTTCGGCGTCGAAGATCACGCGCCGGACCGAGCGCAGGTAGAGCTGGCGCGCGGTGTCGTCGGCACGCGTCGTCAGCGGGCTCTCGGCGCCGGGCAGCCAGAATGCGCCGCGCCGGATCGACAGCTCGAGCGGGCCGCCCCGGCGCAGCTCGCTTTGCCATGCGCGAAAGGTGCGATCCAGCAGTTCCGCCCGCGCCGGGTGCTCGGGCGGGTAGAACGCCCATCCCTTGCTGGCGCGGCCGAGTTCCAGGAGCAGCGTGGAGACGTCCGCGACGGAACGTCCGCTGGCGCCGAGATCTCGTTGCATCGATTCGGTCTGGTCCATGCCCCTACGCCCGCGGATCGTCGATGGGATTTCCGCGCGGGGGATCCGTGGTTCCTCCGCGCCGCCCTCCTCATCGTCGTCCTGGCGATGCCTCTTGACCCCCGGGGCGACGGTCCGATCACCCGGTCGCCGTCCAGTGCGACGCGGCCGCGTCGTTGAGTGCATGCTCCGGCGGAGCTACGCTTCCGCCAGCGTCCGGTTCCCCCCTCCCCCGGCGCGTCTCTCCTCGGTCCCGGGTGGTCGACCCATCGAATCTCCCGCCCCGCACGGGCTCGTCCGCAATTTCGCGCTGGTGGTCGCCACCGGCGCCGGCTCTGGCCTTTCTCCAGTCGCGCCGGGAACGGCGGGCTCCGCTGTCGGTGTACTGCTGTTCTGGCCGCTGGCGGCGCTCGGGCTGCCGCTGTTCGCGGTGACGGTGGCCGGTGCGACGGCGCTCGGGATCTGGGCCGCCGACGTCGCCGAGCGCGTCTTCGGGCGCAAGGACGACGGGCGGATCGTCATCGACGAGGTCGCGGGGCAGTTGCTGACGCTGCTGCCGCTGATCCCGGCAGACCGGGCGCGATCGATTCCGTGGCTCGTGACCGGATTCGTCACGTTCCGGGTGTTGGATGTGTGGAAACCGGGCCCCGTTCGCTGGTTGCAGGACAACCTGCGCGGGGGCGCCGGGGTGGTGATGGACGACGTCCTGGCAGGAATTTTCGGCGCGCTCGGGCTGGCCGGCGCATCGTGGGTGCTCGGATGACGACGAGATGGTGACGACGAGATGAGGGCAGAGATCCTGACGATCGGCGACGAGCTGCTGCGCGGCGAGATCGTGGACTCGAACAAGTCGTTCCTGTCCGAGCGACTGCTGCGCCTCGACGTCGAGACGCGCTTTCACAGCACCGTGGCGGACGACCGCGCGGACATGGCCGATGCGTTGTTGCGGGCCGTCGCGCGGGCGGACATCGTGCTGGTGTCGGGCGGGCTCGGGCCGACGCGCGACGATCTGACCATCGAGGTGCTGGCGGAGACGTTCGGCCTCGAGCTGGTGCTCGACGAGACGGCGCTGGCGGAGCTGCGGGCGTTCTTCGCGCGTTTCGGCCGCGAGATGGCGCCGATCAACGAGAAGAAGGCGTGGTTTCCCGAGGGCGCCGAGGTGCTGGCGAATCCGATCGGCACCGCGCCGGGGACGCTGCTCGAGGTCGAGCGCCAGGACCGGGAGGCCGCGCTGATCTTCTGCATGCCCGGCGTGCCGCGCGAGCTCTACAAGATGATGGACGAGCAGGTGATGCCGCGGATCGCGAAGAAGCGCCGCGTCATCGCGTTTGCGCGCGCCGCGTTGCTGCGCACCTTCGGGATCGGCGAATCGAACCTCGACGAGCGGCTGCGGGAGCTGGCGCTGCCGCCGGGCGTCGAGCTCGGCTTCCGGACGCAGTTCCCGGACAACCACGTGCGGCCGGTGGCGCGCGCCGCGAGCCTCGCGGAGGCCGACGAGAAGCTCCGGGTCGCCGTCGCGGCGATCCGCGAGCGGCTCGGCGCGCTCGTCTACGGCGATGGCGAGGAGACGCTCGAGGCCGTCGTGGTCCGGCGCCTCGACGAGCACGAGCGCACGCTGGCGACGGCGGAGTCCTGCACCGGCGGGATGATCGCGGAACTGGTGACGGCGGTGCCCGGCTCGTCGGCGGTGTTCCGGGGCGGTGTCGTCGCGTATGCGAACGAGGCCAAGACGGCGCTGCTGGGCGTACCGGAGGCGCTGCTCTCCGAACACGGGGCCGTGTCGGAGCCGGTGGCGCGGGCGATGGCCGAGGGCGCCCGCGTCCGTTTCGGTGCGGACTACGCGGTCGCGACGACCGGCATCGCCGGACCGACCGGCGGCAGCGCGGACAAGCCGGTGGGCCTGCTCTGCGTGGCGCTGGCGACGGCCGAGGGCACCGAGTCGCGCGAGCTGTGCTTCGCGTTCGACCGCGAGCGCAACCGGCGGCTCGGCGCGCAGGTGGCGCTCGACTGGGTGCGGCGGCATCTGCTCGGCGAAGCCCTCGATCTGCCCAGTGCAAGCACCAGCCTCGCTGGTGCGCGCAGCGAGGCGAAGCCGAGCGAAGGACATCGGTCCAGACTCGGGACGAGGGCGTGATGTGCTGCGGACGTTCCTGGCGGCCGAGATCGGCGACGAAGCTCGGCGCGTGGCGGCGAGCTGGATCGAGCGGCTGCGCCGCGAGCCGTGGGGCGATGCCGTTCGCTGGACGCGTACGGAGGCGCTGCACGTGACGCTGCGATTCCTCGGCGCGACGCCCGAAGGCCGCGTGGGTCCGCTCGCGACGGCGCTGCGGCGGGAGACCGCCGCCGTTACGCCGTTCACCGTGCAGCTCGGCGCGCTCGCCGGATTCCCGGACCCGCGTCGCCCCCGCGTGGTCTTCCTCGGGCTCGACGACGAGCCGGCCGGCGCGTTGGCGGAGCTGGCCGCTGCGGCGGAGCGCGCCGCGCTGGCGGCGGGCTTCGCGCCCGAGCCGCGACCGTTCCGGGGCCACCTGACGCTCGGCCGAT
>CAYOHN010000273.1:0-5274 GCA_964403735.1 uncultured Spirochaetales bacterium
CGAGATCGCCGTCGTTGCGCAGCTCGACGTCGGCGAGCTGCGCGACGGCGTCGAGCTGCTGCATCGCAACGTCGTCGCTGCCGCGCTCGCGGCCTTCTAGCGCGAGCAGGCGTTCCAGGCTGTCCGGATCGCCCGGCCGACCACGCGCACGCATGCGCTCGAAGCGCAGCTCCGGGTCCGCATCGACCCACAAGAGTTGGAACTTCGGACCGAGCGCGCGCAGCGCTTCCACCTCGGCCGGGTGGCGAATCGAATCGATGACGTAGTGTCGATCCGGCTGCATCTTGGCGGCGAGCCGGGCCGCGAGCACCCCGGGTCCGTGCTTCGCCCGCAGCGCGCGCCCCGTCTCGATCATGCGTTCGCGCGTTTCCTCGATGCCCTGCGCGCGCAGCTCCTCGCGAATCGCATCCGAAAGCGACAGCGGGTAGAAGCTCCGCGCCTCCAGATACGCGACGACCTCGCCCTTGCCCGCGCTGTTGGGTCCCGAAACGCCCAGGATCATCGTTCGCCCAGGATCATCGTTCGCTCCCGCCGCCCGCCCGCGCGAACAGCCCGATGCGTTCCGGCACTTCGTCGAAGTAGCACAGAGCGCTCGGCTCTGGCAGCTTGGCCCGTCGTGCGGATCTGGGTCAACGGCGCGAGCGGCTTCGTCGGTTCCTGGCTGGTTCCTCGGCTCGAGGCGGCGGGCCATGCCGTGGTCGCCGTGGATCGCGAGGTGGATGTCGTCGATGCGGCCGCCGTCTCGGAGTCGATCGCCGACGCGCAGCCCGACGCGATCGTGCATCTCGCTGCCGTGGCATCCGTCGCCGCGTCGATCGGGAAACCCGAAGCCACCGCGCGCGTCAACACGCTCGGCGCGCTCCACGTCCTGCGCGCGACGGCGCAGCATGCGCCGGGTGCGCGCGTGCTGCTGGTCGGCTCCGGTGAGGTCTATGGCGCCGCCAGCGACGAGAGCGCATTCGACGAGGGCGCACGGCTCCTGCCATCTTCCCCCTACGCCCGGTCGAAGGCAGCGGCCGACCTGCTCGGCGCCAGCTTCGGTGGCCGCGGTCTCGATGTGATCCGGGCTCGCCCGTTCAACCACACCGGCCCGGGCCAGAGCGATGCCTTCGTCGCCTCTAGCTTCGCGCGCCAGCTGGCGGAGATCGAAGCCGGTCGGCGCGCGCCGGAGCTGCACGTCGGCAACCTCGCATCCGTGCGCGACTTCCTGGATGTCGCCGACGTCGTCGACGCCTACGAACGGCTGCTCGATCGCGCCGTTCCGGCCGCCCCCTACAACATCGCGAGTGGCATCGGCGTCGCGATCGGCGCGTTGCTCGAACAGCTCCTCGCAAACTCGACGGCGCGTCCCGTGATCCGCGAGGATCCCGGGCGCTGGCGACCGGCCAATACGGCGGTCGGCAACTCCGATCGGCTTCGCCGCACCACCGGTTGGAAACCGAGCCGCCCGCTGGCCGGCACGCTCGAGCGACTGCTCCGAGACTGGCGCGAACGAATCAGGACGTCGCCGTGAGCGCCAGCCAGACATCGCCGCCCGCATCGGCTTCCGTCCGCGTCGCGACGACGCGGACTCCGAACGGCACCAAAGCGGATTCCACCGCCGCGCGTTCGGAGAGCAACAACCCGGACAGCACGAGGCTCCCGCCGCGTCTCGAGTGCGCCGTCAGATCGCGCAGCAGGGGCGTCATCTCGCTCCGAAGCATGTTGGCGACGACGATGTCGAAGCGCAGCGGCGCCAGCGCCGAGACCGAGCCGGCGAAGGCGAACACCCCGTCGCCGAGTCCGTTCAACGCGGCGTTCTCCCTCGTCTCGCGAGCCGCGATCGGATCGAGGTCACAGGCCACGGCGACGCGGGCGCCGAGCGCCAGCGCCGCGAGAGCCAGCACGCCGCTGCCGCAGCCCACGTCGAGCACGCGCGCGCCTGCCAGCGCGGCGTGCGCAGCATCGAGCGCCGCCAGCGCCAGCGCCGTCGTCGCGTGTGCACCCGTGCCGAAGGCCTGGCGCGGTTCTATGACGAGCTGCCGCTGGCCGCGGCGCTCGGCGTACGCGGCGAAGGGCGGCCTCACCACCAGGCGGTCCGACACCACCAGCGGTCGCAGACCCTGCTTCCACGTCTCGGGCCAGTCGGCCGCAGGGACTGGCTCGCCGCGATCGACCGCAGCCCGCCCGAGGCAGTTGACGAGCACCCGATGCACGGTCTCGGCGCGCTCGGCCGGCGCGTAGACGATGAGCGTTCCGTCGTCGCGCTCCTCGCACCCGCAGGCGCCGACCGCCCAGGCTTCGGCACCGGCGATCTCGCCGCGTTCGCCCTCGGCGCGGGCGCGGATCCACACGAAGCGATCGGCGGCGGCCTTCGGAGTCCTCGCGCTCATGCTGCTCCCCGGTTGCTACTTCGCGCATCTCGCGGACGGCCAGCTCCGGCTGCTGCGCGCGGCCCAGCCCATCGACGCCGTCCTGGCCGACGCCGCGACCGAGCCGTTGGTGCGCGATGCGCTCGAGCTGGTGGATCCCGTTCTCGTCCATGCGCGCGCGCTCGGACTCGACGTGGCCAACCAGTATAGGACCTACGCCGAATGGCCCGGCGACCGCGTCGTGACGACGCTGGTGGCGACGCGTCCGCGCGAGGTCGAGCCGGCGGGCTTCTGGTTCCCGATCGTCGGACGCCTGCCCTACAAGGGCTACTTCGACCCCGCGCGCGCCGAGGCCGAGGCCGCGCGTCTGCGAGGCCAGGGGCTCGACGTCTGCGTGGCGCCGGTCCCGGCCTTTTCGACGCTCGGCTGGTTCGCGGATCCGGTTACCACGCCGCTGCTGCGCCGGGGTACCGGTCGCTTCGTCGAGACGCTGCTGCATGAACTCGTCCACGCGACGGTCTTCGTGGCCGACGACGCGGCGCTCAGCGAGGGCGTCGCGACCTTCATCGGCCAGGAAGGCGCGATCCGCTTCTTCGCCGACCACGTCGGTCCGGAAGCCGCGGCCGCGGAACGACGACGCATCCGCGACGAGCGCGCGATCGCTCGCGAGCTCGGCATCCTGCGCGAGCGCGTGCTCGCGCTCTACGACGCGGCCCCCGCCGCCGCGGACGTCGACGCAGAGCGCGCGGCGCTGTCGGAGGCCACGCGCGCGGCGCTCACGGCGCTTCCGCTCACGAGTTTCGATCCGGCCGCCGTCGCCGCCGCCGCGCGCCTCGATGACGCCTGTCTGGCGCTCGCCTCGACGTACCACGCCGACCTCGGCGCGTACGCCGAGCGGCTGGCGGCGCTGGACGGCGATCTCCCGGCGTTCGTCGGCGAGGTCCGCGCCGCCGCCGAGACCGACGACCCGCGCAGCGCTCTCGGGCTCGCGCCCGCCGCGCCGGCGCGATCGGAGCCTCGCTGACGCGAAGCCGCTCCCCAACGAGATTCGCACCCAGGTTCTCCTCCAGCAGCCGCTCCGCCCGGCCGAAGAGACCCTCATGGCCTCCGACTCGCGCGGCGCCCCGCTGGATTCTTCTGCTCTCGATCCGACGCGTGCTGCCGAGCAGGCCCGCCGCCTGCGCGCCAACGTCGAACGCGCGCTGCGCGGCAAGACCGAGGTGGTGCGCCAGACCGTCGAAGCCTGGGTCGCCGGCGGACACATCCTGCTCGAGGACGTTCCGGGCGTCGGCAAGACCACGCTCGCCCACGCGCTCGCCCGCTCCGTCGATGCGAGCTTCAAACGCATCCAGTTCACGAGCGATCTCTTGCCCGGCGATCTGATCGGCTCGGCCGTCCCCGAACTGGTCGAAGATCGACCGAGCGGCCGCTTCGTGTTCCAGCCGGGTCCCCTGTTCGCCCAGGTCGTGCTCGCCGACGAGATCAACCGCGCGAGTCCGAAGACCCAGTCGGCGTTGCTCGAGGCGATGGCCGAGGGCTCGGTCTCCGTCGATGGCACCGTGCATCGGTTGCCGCAACCATTCCTCGTCGTCGCTACGCAGAACCCGCTGGAGCATCATGGTGTCCACCCGCTGCCGGAGTCTCAGCTCGATCGCTTTTTGTTGCGGCTCCGCATCGGCTATCCGGATCCCGCCGACGAGGCCGCGGTCCTCCGCGACGATCCCGCCGCGACGGAGTTGCCGCAGCTCCGACCCGTCCTCGACGGCGCCGATCTCGTCGCGATGCGCGCCGCCACCGAGCGCGTGAAGTTCGACGATGGTCTGGTGGCGTATCTCCTCGAGATCGTCCGCGCGACGCGCGAGCATCCCGCGATCCGACTCGGCGCCTCGCCACGCGGCGCCGTCGCGTTGCGGCGTGCGGCGCAGGCGCGCGCGCTGGTCGATGGCCGGGACTTCTGCATCCCCGAGGACGTGCGCGATCTCGCGGTGGCGGTGCTGGCACATCGGCTCGTGATCGATCCGCGCCACGATGGGAGTGGCGGCGGCCCGGAGGAGGCGGAGTGGGTGATCCGCGAGATCCTGGACGGCGTGTCGGTCCCGCTCTGATCGGCGCGACGACGTGGCGTGCGCCGCGATCGTCGGCAGCGCGACGGCTCCACGCGTTCGCCGCCCGGCGCCTGCGCCTGCCGCGCACGCTCCGGCCGACCCGCGCCGGCTGGACGTTCTTCGCCCTGGTGTTCGCCGTCGGCTTCGCCGCGCTCAACACCGGGAACAACCTGCTCTACCTGGTGCTGTCGCTGATGCTGTCGTTCCTGGTGCTGTCCGGCGTGCTGTCGGAAGCGGCGTTGCGCGGAATCACCGTGCGACGCCGCCTGCCCTTCGAATGGACCGCCGGCCAGGCCGGTCGCGTCGTGCTGGAGATCCGCAACGAGCAGCGTCGGGGGTGGTCCCACGCGATCGTCGTCGAGGATCTCGCCGAACGCGAAGCCGGCCGACTGAGCAGCGCAGCGGCGGTGGGTCGCGTGCTCGCGTTGCGCATCGCCCCCGACAGCCAGGCGAGGCGCAGCTACAGCTTCGCTCCGACGCGCCGGGGCGAGCTGTGGTTCCGCGGGCTCCGCGTCACGACGCGGTTTCCGTTTGGCCTGTTCGCGAAGTCCCTGTGGCTCGAGCAACCGTCCTCCGTGCTCGTCTACCCGAGACTCGATCCCGCCGAGCCACCGCGCGCGCGCGTGCACGCCCGGCCGGTCGGCCACGAGAGTCGCGGCGCCAGCGCCGTCCCGAATGAAGTCACCGGCCTGCGCGAGTTCGTCACCGGCGATGCCTCGCGCCGGATCCACTGGCCCGCGTCGTGGCGCCGCGGCCAGCTGCTGGTGCGCGAGGCCGAAGGCGAGACCGCCGGCGAGACCTAGATCCGGCTCCGGACC
>CAYOHN010000274.1:0-5207 GCA_964403735.1 uncultured Spirochaetales bacterium
CTACCCGGCTGCCGTCGACGCTCCGGACGACTGTCGCCGCCTCGTGGAGGCCGCCGTCGACGACTTCGGTTTCGTCGACATCCTCGTCAACAACGCCGGCATCGCGAGCCGCGGCCAGAGCGTCGAGAAGACGGATCCCGCCGAGCTCGAGCGCGTGCTGGGCATCCACGCGCTGGCCCCGCACCGATTGTGTCAGCTCGTGCTGCCCTCGATGAAGACGCGCCCGCGCGGCGACATCGTGATGATCTCGAGCGTCGCGACGCTGCAACACGCGGCCTTCGGCGCGCCGTACAACATGGGCAAGGCGGCGATGGAAGCGCTGGCGATGACGCTCGCCAAAGAGGTCAAGAAGCACGGCATCCGCGTGAACGTCGTGGCGCCGGGTCTCGTCGAGACCGAAATGGGACGGCGGCTGATGAAGGCCACCGCCGGCATCGACGACCTGCGCCAGCTCGACGCGACGATGCCCTTCGGCCGCGTCTGCCAGCCCGAAGACGTCGCGAACGTCGTCCGCTGGCTGGTGTCGGACGGCGCCGCGTACGTGACCGGTGAGAAGATCAACGTGTGGGGCGGCGGATCGGCCTGAGCGGGTTGCCGGAAATCGCGAGCTCGACCGAAGGATCGAGGGCCTGGGCCGGAGGGTGTCTACTCCGCCCAGGCACGGGGCTTCGTCACTTGTTTCCGGCAACCCTGTGAGCGCGCTTGGTGCGCGAGCGACCTCTAGTTGACAGCGCGCCCGGACTCGTCGACCCTTGGGCAGTCGTGATTTGCCGGCCGTCCCCGCATCGTCTCGCGCGACGCATTGCTGCGCTGGCCCTGACGCTCGCGCCGCTAGCCGTCGCCCCGCCCGGTGTCAGCGCGGGCGCCCTCGCTCTCGGCTTCCTCGCCCACGGCCACGGCCACCAGATCTCGCTGAGCGGAGACGCCGGCCACGTCGATCTCGTGCTCCATCACGCGAACGAGAGCGAAGCGGCCGCGAAGGCTCGCGAACTCGCCGATCCCGCCGTCGATCGGCCCGCTGGCGATCACGTGGTCCACCTCGCCAGTGCCGAGACTTCTCGCACCGGAGCGAAGCGCGCCCCTGCCCCGCTCGGCGCCGTGGCCCTCCCGCCCCCGTCCGACACCGGTCTGCGATCCATCGCGCCACCGAACCGCCCGCTGATCCTCGCGCGAGGACGGCCCGCGGCGCTGCTCCGCACCATCGTCCTCCGCGTCTAGCCATCTCCTCGAGGACCGCGCGCGCCGCGCGCACAGACGCGCTCGCGAGATCCACGGATCTCGCTCGGGCGCCCTTCCGCTCTCCTGTTCGAGGAAGAGAAGATGCGACGTTTCGCTCCCATCGGGAGCGGTCTGGTCCTGGCGCTTTCGGCCGGCCTGACCGCCCACGCGCAGGCTTCACCGGCGTTTCCCGCTCCGAGTCCATTGGGTCGGTCACTTCCGACCTTCACCGCGCCCCGCAATCCGGCGGCAGCGTCTCCGGAGGCGCCCGAACCCGAAGGCGTCCTCCGACTGTCCGACGCGCTGGCCGCGGCGCTGCTCGGCAGCCCGGATCTCGCGGCGCAGTCGTTCGAGATTCGCGCCGGCGAAGCGCAGAAGCTGCAGGCTGGTCAGCGACCGAACCCCACGTTGTCGACGCAGGTCGAAGACCTCGTCGGCAGCGGTTCGTTCTCGCGCGCCCGGCAGTCCGAGACCACGATCCAGCTCGGGCAAGTGATCGAGCTCGGCGGCAAGCGCGCGGCCCGGATGCGCGTGGCCGACGCGGCGCATCGGCTCGCGGGCTGGGACTACGAGACGCTCCGCATCGACGTCTTCAGCCGCACGGCCGATGCGTTCATCGAGGTGCTCGCCGCGCAGGAGCGGCTGGCGCTGGCCGACGAGGCGCTCGCGGTGACGCGCCGGGTTCGCAACGTGGCTCATCGGCGTGTCGACGCCGGCCTCGCGTCGCCGGCCGATGCGATCCGCGCCGGTGTCGCCGTCGACAGTGCCGACGTCGAACGCGAGCACGCCGATCATGGGCTCGAAACGGCGCGGACGACGCTGGCTGCCCAGTGGGGCGGGGTCGAGGCGCATTTCGATCGCGCGGAGGGGGACCTCGCCGATCTGCCGGCGCCTCCGGCGCTCGCTGAGCTGCAACACCGAGCGGCCGGGAGTCCAGACCTGGCGCGCTGGGCCGCGGAACTCGAACGCCACGAGGCCGCGATCGCCGAGGCCCGCAGCGGACGCATCCCCGACGTCACGATCCGCGCCGGTCCCCGCTATCTCGCAGACCCGGAGGACGTGACGCTCATCGTCGGCGTGTCGCTTCCGATCCCGCTCTGGAACCGCAACCAGGGCGCGATCGCCGAAGCGCGATCGCGCCGCGCGAAGGCCGCGCACGAGCAGCGCGCAGCTCGGGTCCGAACGGAGACCGAGATCTCGAAGGCGCTGATCGCCCTGCATGCGGCGATCGAGGAAGCGACGCTGCTGCGCACGCGCGTGCTGCCGGGCATCGACCGCGCCGTCGCCGTGCTGCAGCGCGGATACGAGGCGGGGCGCAACAGCCAGCTCGAGATGCTGGAGAGCATCGCGACGCGGGTCGTCGCGCGCGAGCAACACCTGCGCGCCCTCGTCGAAGCGCACCTCAGCGTCCAGCGGCTCGAACGGCTCACAGGAGCGCCGCTGCAGGAGGAAACCCCGTGAATCCGATCTCGATCGCTCGCGGATGCGCCGCCCGCACGCCCGCGCTGCTCCTCGTCGCGCTCCTGCTGGCGTTCGGATGTGGCGAACCCGACACCGCCGGCTCCGAAGCTCGCGAGCCTACCGATGCGGAGTTCGACCGGGGCCCTCACGGCGGCCGCCTGCTCACGGACGGGCCATTCGGCCTCGAGCTGACGATCCACGGACGCGGAGCCTCGCCCGAGATGCGAGTCTATGTCTTCGATGACGGGGCGCCGAGACCCCCGTCCGACGTGACGCTCGAGGTGACAGTGCGCCGGCTCGGGGGTCGTGCCGAGCGGATCCACTTCGCTCCGCGCGGAGACTACCTGGTCGGCGACCGCGAGATCCCCGAACCGCATTCGTTCGACGTCGAGGTCCTCGCGCGCGCGGGGGGACGTGAGCACCGCTTCGCTTTCGCGTCATACGAGGGACGCGTGGAGCTGGACGCGGAGCAGCGCGCAGCGGCCGGCATCGAGATCGCTCGCGCGGAGCCGGCCACGATCCACGAGCGGATCGGTCTGAACGGCCGGGTAGCGGCCAACGAGGAGACGCTCGCGCACGTCGTCCCCCGTTTTCCCGGCGTGGCGCGAGCGATCCACAAGCAGCTCGGCGACGCGGTGGCCAGCGGCGAGTTGCTGGCCGTGATCGAGAGCAACGAGAGCCTGCACCCGTACGAGCTCCGCGCCTCGTTGCCCGGGACCGTGATCGCGAAGGACCTCGCGCCGGGCGAGTTCGTCGCGAGCGAGCGCACGGTGTTCGTGATCGCCGATCTCTCGACCGTGTGGCTCGACCTCGACGTCCATCGGCCCGACTTCGGACGGATCCAGCTCGGCCAGCCGGTCCGGATCGACCCCGGCGACGGGATGCCGCCGGGCGAAACCACGATCTCGTACCTGTCGCCGATCGGCGCGCCGGACACGCAGACGCTCCTCGCCAGGGCCGTGCTGCCGAATCCCGACGGGCGCTGGCGGCCCGGCCTCTACGTCACCGCGGAAGTCGAGGTGGAGACGGCCGAGGTCCCGATCGCCGTGCACACGAGCGCATTGCAGCGGCTGCACGACGAGGACGTCGTGTTCGTCGCCGACGGCGACCTCTTCGAGGCCCAGCCCGTCGAGCTGGGCCGCCGCGACGCGGAGCGCGTCGAGCTGCGCGCGGGTCTCACCCCCGGGCAGCACTACGTCGCCGAGGGGAGTTTCCTCGTAAAGGCCGAGATCGGCAAGGCCGGCGCCAGTCACGATCACTGAGGGGGCATCCGTTGCTCGAAGCCATCATCCGCTTTTCGCTACAGCGTCGCTGGGTCGTGATGGGCGTGACGCTGCTGGGCGCCGCCGTCGGCGCTTTCAGCTTCACGCAGCTCTCGATCGACGCAGTTCCTGACATCACCAACGTCCAGGTGCAGATCAACACCGCGGCGCCGGGCTTCTCGCCGCTCGAGGCCGAGCAGCGCATCACGTTCCCGATCGAGACCTCGCTCTCCGGTCTGCCGCGCCTCGACTACACCCGGTCGCTGTCGCGCTACGGCTTGTCCCAGGTGACGGTCGTCTTCGAAGACGGCACCGACATCTACTTCGCGCGCCAGCTGGTGGGCGAACGGCTGCGCGAAGTCGCCGCAAAGCTGCCGCCCGGCATCGAGTCGGAGCTCGGGCCGATCGCCACCGGCCTCGGCGAGATCTTCCTATTCGTGCTGGCCGCCGAGCCCGGAGCCACGGACGCCGACGGACGGCCCTGGGACGCCATGGCGCTGCGAACGCTGCAGGACTGGGTCGTGAGACCGCAGCTCCGCACGGTTCCCGGTGTCACGGAGGTGAACACGGTCGGCGGCTACGTCCGGCAGATCCACGTGTTGCCGCAGCCCGATCGGCTCGTCGCCTACGGCCTCACGTTCCGCGATCTGCTCGACGGACTCGCGCGCAACAACGCCAACGTCGGCGCCGGCTACATCGAGCGCAACGGCGAGCAGGTGCTGGTGCGCGCCCCGGGTCAGGTGGCAGACCTCGAAGACGTGCGCGAGATCGTCGTCGGTCACCACGCCGGCATTCCGGTCCGGATCCGCGACGTGGCCGAGGTCGCCGTCGGGCACGACTTGCGCACCGGGGCGGCCACCGAAAACGGCGAGGAGGTCGTGCTGGGCACGGTCTTCATGCTGATGGGCGAGAACAGCCGAACGGTGGCGCGGCGGGTGAACGCGAAGCTCGAGTCCGTCAATCGCACGCTGCCCGACGGCGTCGTCGCCAAGGCCGTCTACGATCGGACGAAGCTCGTCGACCGGACGATCGCGACAGTGCGACGCAATCTCGTCGAGGGCGCATTGCTCGTCGTCGCGGTGTTGTTCCTGCTGCTCGGCAACTTCCGCGCGGCCTTCCTGACCGCGTTGGTGATCCCGCTGTCGATGCTGCTGACCTTCGCCGGCATGGCCCGCGGTCGCATCAGCGGCAATCTCATGAGTCTCGGCGCGCTCGACTTCGGACTGATCGTCGACGGCGCCGTGATCATCGTCGAGAACTGCATCC
>CAYOHN010000275.1:0-5185 GCA_964403735.1 uncultured Spirochaetales bacterium
TGAGCGTGCAGACCGTGTCGTCGCGCGAGCTCCTCGGCGAGCGCGGCCTGCTGCGCATCGAGCACGACGGCGAGTTCTACACGCTCCGCGTGACCCGCAACCAGCGCTTGATCCTCACGAAGTAGCGCAGTGGCTGGTGCCGGCCGCGCCGCGCCCGCCGCGCCGCGTCGCCTGGTTGCTGATCTCGTTCGCGCTTCACGCGCTCGTCGCGATGGGCTTCGCGGCGCATTTCAGAATGGAGGAGGCGCTCCCGGGCGAGTCCCTGCCGGTGCGCATCCAGCTCCTCGCGACTCCGGAGCCCGCTGCCCCGGGGCCGCCTTCTCCGGCCCCCCCGGCCTCGCCGCCGGCCGCGAAGCCCGAGCCGCCGGTGCGGTCGTCCGTGGCTCGCGCCGCCACCCCGCCCCGCGCGGCGCCGGTTCCGAAGCCGACACCCGTCGCTCCGCCCACACCCACGCCCACGCCGGCGCCAAAGCCCGCTCTCGAGCCGGCTGCCGAGGAAGAGCTACGCGAACCGGTGTCGGTGGCCGTCGTCTCGCCGGTGCCGAGAGCGGACGCCGGCGCAAGCGACGCGACGGGCGCGGACTCTGCGCCCGCGGTCTCGAGCGCGCCGCCCGCCGGTGCCGGCGGGACGGCGGGCAGCGGGCGCGGCCAGCGCGACGAGATCGCCGCCTACATCGAGGAGATCCGGGCCCTGCTCGCGCGACATCAGCGCTATCCGTCGCTCGCGCGCCGGCGGGGCCTCGAGGCCGACGTGCTGCTGCGCGTCCGCATCGGCCCGGACGGCCAGGTGCAGATGGTGGCGGCGGATGGCGAGGCGCCGCAGCTCTTCGCGAAGAGCGCGCTCCAGGCGGTCGAGCGCGCAGGGAAACTCCCGCCTCCGCCTCGCGGTGCTCTCGCGGTGGAGATCCCGATGCGCTTCCAGCTCCGACGCTGAACCAGTCGCAAGGAGATCGGGTCAGCCGACCTCCCGGAGGACGCGCTCGCTCATGGGATGGGTCTCGACGCGATCGAGATCGAGAAAGCGCTGTACGCTCGCCATCATTTGGCCCAACCGCTCGCGCAGCTTGGCAGGGTCTCCGACGGCATCGTACCAGCGTTCCAGATCGGTGACCGCGCCGTCCGGAAAGGCCTCCTCGACGAGACCGAGCCACGGCGGCGCCTCGGGCGTCAGAGCGCGCGCGACGACGTTCCGCACGTAGCGAAACGTGCACTGGATCTCGATCGCCAGCGGCGAGTGCTGATCGTGCCAGAGCGCGAGCCACTCGTTCGGCGCGAGGCGCTCGGGCTTCTCGAGCAGCGCGAGCATCGTGATCCCGGGTGTGCGCGAGCCGATCGGCGCCGGCTGGGTCGTATTGGGAAGCGGGACGGATTCGGTGACGAGATAACCCGCCAGCCGCCGGACATGCGGCGCCAGCGCGGCCTCGATGGCGTGGCGATCATCGACGCTGTCGAGCCACGCCGAGAGCATGCCGGCGATCGGCTCGTCCATCCGGGTGATCCGGGCGCGGGCTACGGACTCGGCCTCGGCATCCGCCGTGAGCAGCGACAGCCCGCGGACGCCTCCCGCGAGCAACGCCGGCGCGACGGGATCGAGCAAGGCATCCCGGAACGAATCCGCCGTTCTCGCGGGCGGTTTCCACAGCACGTAGCAGAGCTTCTCCATGCTTCCCTCTCGCTCGTCGACTCCGCCGATCTCGCGCGCCGTGGCGGCGCGCCATGGGACGCGACTCGCGCTGGCGTTACGCGTCCTGCGCGGCCAGTGCCAACGCGGCGTCGATGACCGCGACGTGGGAGTACGCCTGCGGCGTGTTCCCGAGCGCGAGGCCGGTCGGCGGCGCGACCTCCTCGGACAGCATGCCGGTGGGACCGGCGCAGACGAGCAGCGACTCGAAGAGCGCCCGGGCGTCGGCGCTGCGACCGAGAGTCAGGTAGGCCTGCACGAGCCAACCGGTGCACAGGTGGAAGCCGCCTTCGGCGCCGGGCAGTCCGTCGTCGCTGCGATAGCGGTACACGGTTCCCTGTTCGTGCAAGCCGCGTTCGATCGCCGTCACTGTCGTCGCCCAGCGCGGATCGTCGGCTGGCAGAAGCCCGGAGAGCCCGAGTCCCAACGCGGCGGCATCGAGATCGTGTCCGTCGTAGGCAGCGCCGAAGGCGCCGAGTTCGGGTTTCCAGCCGCGTTCCAATACGTCGGCGGCGATCTGATCGCGCAGCGCGCACCACTCGGGCCGTTCGCGCCCCAGCAAGCGCTTCGCGATCCGCGCACCGCGGTCCGCAGCGAGCCAGCACATGAGCTTCGAATGCACATGGTGGCGCGGAGCGCGGCGAATCTCCCAGATTCCGTGGTCCGGTTCGTGCCAGCGCGCCGCCACGGCGCCGACCATGCCTTCGACCAGCCGCCAGTGCTCGGACGAGAGCGGCGCGTCGTGATCGGCCAGCAGCGCGACGAGATCCACGATGGGTCCGAATACGTCCAGTTGGACCTGGTGCGCCGCGAGATTCCCGACGCGGACCGGGCGGCTGCCGCGGTAGCCGGAGAGATCACCGATCTCCGCTTCCGCGCCGAGTCGTTCGCCGCCGACGCCGTAGAGTGGCTGCAGACGCTCGGGCGCTGCGGTCTGGTCGACGACGGCGAGCATCCAGCCGAGGAACTGCAAGGCCTCCCCGGTGCTGCCGAGCCGTACGAGGGACGCGGCGGCCAACGCGGCGTCGCGCAGCCAGCAGTAGCGATAGTCCCAGTTCCGCACGCCGCCCGGATGCTCCGGCAGACTCGTCGTCGCTGCGGCGGCGATGGCGCCCGTGGGCCCGTGACAGAGCGACTTCAGAACCAGCGCGCTGCGGCGCACGATGGCGCTGTCGCGCTTTGGCGCCGACAGCGTCGCGGCCCACGACGTCCAGAAGAGGCGCGTCTGTCGCTCGCGTTCCGCCGCCGGCGGCGTCGTTTCGTGGACACTGCCGGTCCCGTAGCGCAGCTCGAGCTCGATCGGACCCGAAGCGACGTCACACTCCGCGGAGGCGGTCTGGTGTGGTCCCTCCTCGGCGATCGTCCAAGTGAGCCCGGGCGCTCGCAGCACGATCGGATCGGGGCTCGGGTCGACCTCGAGGCCGCCGTCGATCACGCGCAGGCGCGTGGGGATTCGGCCGAAATCGAGCCGCGGCGCAAACTCGAGGCGCGCGCGCCCGCGCCCCTCGATCCGTCGCACGAGGTCACTGCGGCCCGAGCGCAGTTGCGGGCGGCCGCCGGACACGTCCAGGAAATCGACGACGCGGAACTCCGGCCAGTGCGTCTCGAGTACCAGCGAGTCCCCGACCCAGAGCTGTCGGACGGGGTCCGCACCGCTGGCGTCCGAGATGCTGAAGTGTCCGGCGGTCGGGCCGCCGAGCAGCTCGCCGAAGATCGCCGGAGAGTCGAGCCGCGGAAGGCACAACCACGGAATGCGACCGGTCGGGGTCACCAGGGCCGCGGTTCGCTGGTCCGACAGACAGGAGTGCTCCTCGATCGGCACCGCCTCGGCGCCGGCGAGCCAAGCAGCTCGAAGCTCCGCCAGGTTCGCGAACAGCCGCGCGACCGACTCGGGATCCTCGACGCGGGCGCGCGCCTGCGAGGGGCCGTCGCCGACCTTCACGCCGAGATCGGGTCCGACGAGCGTGGCGAACGCGTCCTCGTCGGTGACGTCGTCGCCGACGAAGCAGACGGCCGACGCACCGACGCGCTGGCGCAGCAGCTCGAGCGCCGTGCCCTTGTGCGTCGACAGCACGCCGAGTTCGACGACTTTCTTGCCGTGCTTCGTCACCACTCCCTCGAGGGCGCCGGGGCCCTCGAGGACGGCGCGCATTCCCGCATCCAAGGCTCCGCCCTCGACCTCGCGGTAGTGGAACGCGATGCTGGCCGGCTTGGCCTCGATGCGCGCACCGGGAACCTCTCGTGCGATCTCGGACAGCTCGGCGAGCACGCGATCGCGCAGCGCGAGCGCCTCGCGCGGCAGCGAGTGCGCGAAGTCCGGATCGAACTCGCTGCCGTGGCTGCCGACGAGGTGCACGTCCTCCGGCTCGCCCAGGACGCCCGCCAGATCGCGAAGGGCGCGGCCGGAAATCACCGCGACGTGGGTATGCGGCAGTCCCGCCAACATGCGCAGCGCCACGACCGATTCGCGCAACGGCCGCGCGGCGCCGGGATCGGCGACGATCGGCGCGAGCGTGCCGTCGTAGTCGGTGGCGACGAGCAACACGGGAGTTCGGGCCAGGCGGGCGAGCCGCCGCGCGAGGTCGTTCACGCGCCGAGCCCCTCCAGAAAGGAACTCGCCCAGGCGTGCACGTGATGGCGTTCGACCACGCGCCGCAGCGAACCCATGCGGCGCGCCTGATCGCTCTCCGGCAGCTCGAGCGCGCGGGTGACGACATCCTTCAGTCCGTCGACATCGTACGGATTCACCTGCAGCGCGGAGCGCAGCTCGTGCGCAGCGCCCGTCAGCTCGGAGAGCACGAGCACGCCCCGGTCGTCGACCCGCGACGCCACGTACTCCTTGGCCACCAGGTTCATCCCGTCGCGAACGGGTGTCACGAGCATCACATCGGCGGCGCGGTACAGCGCCACCAGCTCCGGCATTGCGAAGCTGCGGTGCAGGTAGTGGACCGGAGAGCGGCCGACCTCGCCGAACGAGCCGTTGATCGATCCGACGAGCCGCTCGATCTCGTTGCGCAACGCCTGATACGCGTGCACCTGCTCTCGGCTCGGCACGGCGACCTGCACGAGCACGCACTCGCGGGGATCGATCTTCTTCTCGCGCAGCAGCTCCTCGAAGACCAGCAGCCGCAGATCGATGCCCTTGGTGTAGTCGAGGCGATCGACGCCGAGCAGCACGCGGCGAGGATTCCCGAGCCGCTCGCGGAGCTCGCGCGCCATTCGCTCGACGTCCGGCAGTGCTCCGACGCGAGAGAACTCCGCGCTGTCGATCGAGATCGGAAACGCGCCGATGCGGCTGGTATGTCCGTGCAGGCGCAGCTCGTCTCGTGAGCCCTGCGCGCCAGCGTAGCGCCGACACAGGACGGCGAAGTTGCGCGCGCCGACCGTCGTCTGGAAGCCGACCACGTCCGCGCCCAGCAGGCCTTCGAGGAGTTGCCGTCGCCAGGGGATCTGGGCGAAGAGCTCCTGTGGGGGGAACGGGATGTGGAGAAAGAAGCCGATCCG
>CAYOHN010000276.1:0-5171 GCA_964403735.1 uncultured Spirochaetales bacterium
CATCGCGGTGCGTGCAGCGCGGCAGGTCTTCCGCGACGGGACGTGGTCGCGGGCCGCGCCGGAGCACCGCAAGCAGATCCTGCTCCGGCTCGCCGAGCGGGTTCGCCAGCACACCGACGAGCTGGCGACGCTCGAGAGCCTCGACAGCGGGAAGACCATTCGCGACTGCCTGCAGGAGATCGGTCACGAGGTCCCGACCTTCTTCCAGTGGTACGCGGAGGCGATCGACAAACGCTTCGGCAAGGTGGCGCCGACCGATGAAAGCGCACTAGCCCTGATCGTGAAGGAGCCGATCGGCGTCGTCGGTCTCGTGTTGCCGTGGAATTTCCCGCTGCTGATGGCGGCGTGGAAGCTCGCGCCGGCGCTCGCCGCCGGCTGCTCGGCGCTCGTGAAGCCGGCGGAGCAGACACCGCTGACGGCGCTCCGACTCGCCGAGCTGGCCGCCGAGGCCGGCATCCCGGACGGCGTCCTGCAGGTGCTGCCGGGCTTCGGCGAGACGGCGGGGCAGGCGATCGGCCGCCATCCCGACATCGATCTGGTGTCGTTCACCGGCTCGACGGAGGTCGGCGCCCACTTCCTCCGCTACGCGAGCGAGAGCAACCTGAAGCCGATCGGCCTCGAGATGGGCGGCAAGAGTCCGTTCCTTGTGCTCGACGACGCGCCGCTCGACGACGAGCTGATCTCGAACGCCGTCAGCGCCGCGTTCTGGAACGGCGGCCAGAACTGCTCGGCGAACATGCGCCAGATCGTCGATGCGAAGCGGAAGGACGAATACGTCGAGAAGGTGCTGGAGAAGGTCCGCGCACTGCGGGTGGGGGATCCCCTCGATCCCGCCACCGACATGGGGTCGATGATCTCGCAGGAGCATCAACGGCGCGTGCTCGGCTACGTGCAGCGCGGCGTGAGCGAAGGAGCCCGGATGCTGCTCGGCAGCGGGTCCGCGCCGACCCGCGCCGGGTTCTACGTCGAGCCGACCGTCTTCGACGACGTGACGCCGGCGATGACGATCGCGCGCGAAGAGATCTTCGGGCCGGTGCTCGGCGTGCTGTCGGCGATCGACATCGAAGACGCCCTGCGGATCGCCGTCGATACCGATTACGGCCTGCACGCTACCGTGTTCACGAAGGATCTCGACCGCGCGTTGTGGCTCGCGCGACGCCTGCCATGCGGAACGGTCGCGATCAACCGCTTCACCGAGGGCGACGTGAAGACCCCCTTCGGCGGCTACCGGCGCTCCGGCTCGCTGGCCCGCGACAACGGCACCGAGGCGCTGGATCAGTACCAGCAGACCAAGACGATCTGGATCCACGTGGCGACGCCCGGCTGAGGGTCGCGCGCGATCAGTCCTTCACCTTCAGCTCGCTCTGATGCTCGACGAGGAAGCGGCGGATCTCGTCCGCCATGTCGAGCAGGCGGGTCCACTGTTCCTGGTACAGCGTCACCGGGAAGCGGCCGAGGCCGTACAGCGAGACGGCGCCCTTCTGGCTCACCTTCAGGCTGAGGCCCTTCTCGGTGCGCCGCTTCAGCGACTCGTTCTCGGCCTCGAGCCGTTCCAGCTTCGCGCGCATCGCGTCGACGTCGTCGGTCATGAAATCGTCCTCGCCCCCGGGTTTCGCGAGAAGATAGGTCCCTCTGGCCGCGGCGCGAGGATCTGCGGCCGAGCGCTCGGCGGATTCCCGCGATCCGCTACCTTGCGCTGCCATGCGCGTCGCGGCTCTGGTGCTGGCCGCGGGTCGCGGCGAACGATTCGGCGCCGCCGTCCCGAAGGCATTCCTGTCGCTGGGCGGCCGGCCGTTGGTCGTCCGGGCCATCGCGGCGCTTGCCGCCCGGCCGGAGATCGAGGGGATCGTCCCGGTGCTGCCGGCCGCGGACCTGGGCCGCTGGGACGCGCTGGCGCGGGACTTCGCCGGCGCGGAGAAGCTCGCTGAGCCGGTGGCAGGAGGCGCCGAGCGACAGGATTCGATGCGGGCCGGCCTCGCCGCCTTGCCTCCCGATGTCGAGTGGGTTGCGGTCCACGATGCCGCGCGTCCGCTGCTGCGCCCCGAGGACGTCGCCCGCGTGCTCGAGGCCGCCGTGGGCACCGGGGCCGCGCTGCTCGCGGTGCCGGTCCGCGACACGCTGAAGCGCGTCTGCGAGGGCCGCATCGAGGCGACGCTGGACCGGGCGGAGACCTGGGCCGCCCAGACGCCGCAGGTGTTCCGCGTGTCGCTGCTGCGCGAGGCGCTCGCCAAGGCCGCGGCGGACGATTTCCTCGGGACCGACGACGCCCAGCTCGTCGAGCGGCTCGGCGTGCCGGTGGTGGTGGTGGAGGGCGACGTGCGCAACCTGAAGATCACCTGGCCCGAGGATCTCGAGCTCGCCGAGGCGATCTGGAGCCAGCGCGGATGAGCGACCGGCTGCGATTCCGGATCGGGCAGGGCTTCGATATGCACCAGTTGGTGTCGGGACGAGCGCTGCGCCTGGGCGGAATCGCGATCCCGCACGACCGCGGGCTCGCGGGCCACTCGGACGGCGACGTGCTGCTGCACGTCGTCGCGAGCGCCGTGCTCGGCGCGCTCGGCGAAGGCGACCTCGGGAGCTGGTTCCCGTCGAGTGACGAGCGCTGGCGCGGCGCCGACAGCGCGACGCTGCTCGCCGCCGTGCTCGAGCGGATGCGCGAGCGGGGCTTCACCGTTGGCAATCTCGACACCACGGTGATCGCGCAAGAGCCGCGTCTCGGTCGCTACCGCGAGGCGATGCAGGCGAACGTCGGGCGGCTGCTCGGCGCGCCGGGCGGAGCGATCAACGTGAAGATCACCAGCACCGACGAGCTCGGCGCGATCGGCCGCGGCGAGGGGATTGCGGCGCAGGCGGTGGTGCTGCTCGAGCCGGCATCGGATGCCTCGCCCGGAGGGGAAGTGCCGGCGCAATGAGCGAGCTGCTCCTGTACGACACGCGGACACGTCACAAGGAGCGCTTCGAGCCGATCGAAGCGGGGCATGCCCGCATCTACTCCTGCGGACCCACCGTCTATGCACCGCAACATCTCGGAAACCTGCGTTCCTACCTGTTCGCAGACCTACTGAAGCGCGCGCTGCTCGCCGAGGGGCTGCGCGTCACGCACGTCATCAACATCACCGACGTGGGGCATCTCACCGACGACGCCGACAGCGGCGAGGACAAGATGGAGCGCGCGGCGGAACGCAGCGGCCGCAGCGCGGCCGAGATCGCCACCGAGTACACGGAGCAGTGGCTCCGCGACCGCCGGCGCCTGCGCTGCCTCGAGGCCGACGTGTACTGCAAGGCCACCGAGCACATTCCGCAGCAGATCGAGCTGGCGCGTCGGCTCGAAACCAAGGGGTATACGTACCGTCTCGACGACGGTCTCTACTTCGATACCGCGAAGTTCCCGCGCTACGCGGAGTTCGCGCGGCTCGATCTCGCCGGCCAGACGGGCGGCGCGCGGATCGGCGACGTCGCCGGCAAGCGCCAGCCGCAGGACTTCGCGTTGTGGAAGTTCGCCGCGCCGGGCGTCCGCCGCCAACAGGAATGGGATTCGCCGTGGGGCCGGGGCTTTCCCGGCTGGCACCTCGAGTGCTCGGCGATGAGCGTCCACTACCTCGGCACGCACTTCGATCTGCACACCGGCGGCATCGACCACGTGCCGGTGCACCACACCAACGAGATCGCCCAGAGCGAAGCCGGCTACGACGTGCACCCGTGGGTGAACGTCTGGATGCACAACGAGCACCTGAACCTCGGCGACGAGAAGGTCTCGAAGTCGAAGGGACATACCCTCGTGCTCGAGGACCTCGTCGCGCGCGGGATCGAGCCGCTCGCCTACCGCTACTTCTTCCTCCAGGCTCATTACCGCCAGCAGCAGAGCTTCTCGTTCGCCGAGATGGAATCCGCGGCGACCGGCTACCGGCGGCTGCTGGCGGTCGCCGTCGCGGCGCGCGCCGCAACGGGAGAACCCGCGCCCGGCGAGCGCGCGGCGCTCGAGAGCGAACGGAACGAGTTCTGGGCCGCGGTCCGCGACGATCTCAACGCCCCGCGCGCGATGGAGGTGACGTGGCGGGTCGCGCGCGGCACGCTTTCGGCGGCGGCGAAGCGGGAGCTGCTGCTGGACTTCGAGCGTTGGCTCGGACTCGGGCTCGACGTCGAGGTGCCGCCGGCGGAACGCCAGGAGAGCGATCCGCGTATCGAGGCGCTGCTCGAAGAGCGCCGCGCCGCGCGGGCGCGGCGCGACTTCGCCGAGGCGGATCGCATCCGCGACGCGCTGCGCGCCGAGGGCGTCGAGATCGAGGACACGAAGGACGGAGCGCGATGGCGCCGCGTGCGGTGAAGAACGGAACCGGGCGGTCTCCGCGCGGCGGGCGACCGCGAGCGAACGGCGCCGCGGACGCTCCGAAGCCGCGTCCGGCAGGTCGAGCGGCACAGCGCGCCGCAGCGGAGAGCGACGAACGCTTCCGTCTGGTGTCGGAGTTCACGCCGCAGGGCGATCAGCCGGCGGCGATCGAGGCGTTGGTCGCGGGCGTCCGGCGCGGCGATCCGCACCAGGTGCTGCTCGGTGTCACCGGCAGCGGCAAGTCCTTCACGATCGCGTGTGCCGTCGAGCAGCTGCAGCGGCCGACGTTGGTGATGGCGCCGAACAAGACCCTGGCGGCGCAGCTCTATGCGGAGATGAAGGGGCTGTTCCCGGACAACGCCGTCGAGTACTTCGTCTCGTACTACGATTACTACCAGCCCGAGGCCTACATCCCGGCGAGCGACACGTACATCGAGAAGGACTCGTCCGTCAACGACCAGATCGACAAGTTGCGGCACTCGGCGACACATGCGCTGCTGACGCGGCGCGACGTGCTGGTGGTGGCGAGCGTGTCGTGCATCTACGGGCTCGGCGCTCCCGCGACCTACGGGTCGATGCACGCGTACATCGAGCGCGGTGCCGCATTGGTTCGCGACGATCTGCTCCGGCGGCTCGTCGACATGCTCTACGAGCGCAACGACGTCGATTTCCATCGCGGCACCTTCCGCGTGCGCGGCGACGTCGTCGAGATCTTCCCGCAGTACGAAGACGAGCGCGCGATCCGGATCGAGTTCTTCGGGGACGAAGTGGAATCGATCGCCGAGATCGATCCGCTGCGCGGGCAGGTGATCGCCCGGCCGAACCGCGCGCTGGTCTATCCGGC
>CAYOHN010000277.1:0-5117 GCA_964403735.1 uncultured Spirochaetales bacterium
ATGCGTTCCGCGCATCCGGCGCGCGGCTGGTGGGCGCCGTCTTCGTCCTGCACGCCGCGGGGTTCGGGCTCGGCTACGCGTTCGCCCGGGTCCTCGGCTCCGACGTGTCGGTCGCGAGAACGCTGGCGATCGAGGTGGGCATGCAGAACTCCGGACTCGGCGCCGTGCTGGCGCGCCGGCACTTCGCGGATCCGCTGACGGCATTGCCGGCCGCGCTCTCGGCGACGTTCCACTCGGTGATCGGGAGTGCGCTGGCGGCCGTATGGCGGGTGCGGCCACCGCGGTAGGATGCTTTCAGCTCCCTTCGAAGCGGGGCGGGCGCTTTTCGAGGAACGCAGCGACGCCCTCGCGGTAGTCGTCGCTGGCGAAGCACGCCCGGTATGCGGCCTGCGCGGCGCGGTAATCGCGCGACGCTTCGGGCTTGCGCAGCTCGCGCGCGGTGAGCTTGAGCGCGCGCAGCGTCAGCGGCGCGTTGGCGGCGAGGCGGTCGGCCTGTTCGCGGACGAGATCCGCGAGTTGCGTGCGCGGCCGAACCGCGTGGACCAGGCCGATCCGTTGAGCTTCATCGGCATCGATCTTGCGGGCCGTCAGCAGCAGGTCCATCGCTGCGGGGAGTCCGACGGTCGCCGCCAGCGCGCCGACGGCCGGGACTTCGTAGCCGATGCCGAGCCGTGCCGCGGGGATCCGGAACACCGCCTCTTCGGACGCGTAGCGGAGGTCGGCCGCCAGCGCGACGACGACGCCGCCGCCGACGCAGGGTCCCTCGATGCACGCCAGCAGCGGCTTCTCGAGATCGGCGAGCGCGCCGAGGCCGAGCGCCACGAGCCGTCCGTAGCGCGCGACGGTGCTTTCCTCCGTCCGCTGCTGCTCGAACTGCGAGATGTCCGCCCCGGCGATGAAGGCCTCGCCGCCCGCGCCGCGCATGCCGACGACGCGGACACCGGGATCGCCGGCGAACGCCGCGACGGCCTCGGGAAGTTGCTCCCACATCTCGACGGAGATCGCATTGCGCCGCTCGGGCTGATCGAAGAGCAGCCAGCCGATCGCTCCGTCCCGTTCGCTGCGAATCTGTCCGCCCATGATCCCCTCCCGCGCCGCGAAGCCCCTTGCCGTAGGTGGCGTATCGTAGGCGACGGATCGCGGGCGATCGATCGCGAGCCGAGGAGGGTGCCAGCATGCGGGAACTCGAGACGCCGCCGTTCACTGGCGCGGCGGGTCCCCTGGCCGGCGTCGTCGTGCTCGACGTGACGCACGTGATGGCCGGCTCGTACTGCGGTCTGCTGCTCGCGCAGATGGGCGCCGACGTCGTGAAGGTGGAGCGCGCGGGCGGCGGAGACGACCTGCGGCGCAGCCAGCAGCAATCCGGGGGCCGCTTCCGGCCTCACGATGCGGTCAATCACAGCAAACGCAGTCTCGCGCTCGATCTGCGCGATCCGCGCGGGGCGGCCGTCCTGGGGCGGCTCGCCGACCGAGCGGACGTGTTCGTCGAGAACTATCGACCGGGAACGCTCGATCGACTCGGGGTGGGCGCAGACGCGCTGCGCGCGCGCAACCCGCGCCTCGTCACGTGCTCGATCTCCGGCTTCGGCGGCACGGGACCCTACGCCGATCGGCCCGGCTTCGATCTGGTCGCGCAGGCGATGGCCGGCATCATGAGCCTGACCGGAGAGCCGGACCGCGCGCCGGTCGTCGCCGGCGTGCCGCTGGCGGATCTCAATGCCGGCGCGTTCGCCGCGCTCGGCATCCTCTCGGCGCTGCACGAGCGCGCCCGGAGCGGAGTCGGACAGCACGTCGACACGTCGCTGTTCGAGGCTGCGCTCGCGTACACGATCTGGGAGTCCGCGCTGTGGTTCGACGCCGGGATGGTCCCCGGCCCCGCCGGTCGCTCGCACCGGCTGGGCTCTCCGTATGGCGCGTTCCGCACGCAGGACGGCCTGCTCGTGATCGGCGCCGGCACCCAGCCGAACTGGGAGCGGCTGTGCCGGGCGCTCGGTCGCGAGGCGTGGATCGCCGATCCCCGCTTCGCGACCTCGCTGCAGCGCATCGCGCACAAGGACGAGCTGGCGACGGCGATCGAAGACGTGCTCGAGACACGAAGCAGCGCGCACTGGGAAGCGCAGCTCCTCGCCGCCGGCGTGCCGTGCGGACCGGTACAGTCGATCGATCGCGCCCACGCGGATCCGCAGGCGCGCGCGCGCGCGATGTCCGTTTCGGTCGGCGTGCAGGACGGGCGCGAGCGGCACGTGGTCGGGACGCCCGTCAAGCTCTCGCGCACGCCGTGGCGCGTGGGAGACCGCGCCGCCCGCTACGGCGAGGACGGCGATGCGATCCTGCGCGGCTTCGGATTCTCCGCCGACGAGATCGCGGCGCTGCGCGCCGCCGGGACGGTGGAGGGCGGAGACGGGGCCGGCTGAGGGCGCGAAACCGGCGCAGGCACAGAACTTTTACTTGACTACCAACCGGTCGGTTGGGTAGACAGGACGGGCGCCCTCACTGCCACAGGAGGCCTCCCATTGCCCTTGCTCGCCTCGACCCGCGTCCTCGCCCGCGTCGTCACCCGCGCCGTCTCGAACTCCGTCCACGCCCGCTTGGGTCGCTTCCGCGCGTGGCCCAACGACGCGCTGCTGCTCGACGAGCCGCTGGCGATGGCGGAACAGCAGACCGACCGTCTGCGCCGCATCTACGCCAACGCGCTGCGCGACGCCTGGGACGGTCCGGCGCTGTTCCGCGACGCGATGGCGAAGCACGGGGGCATCCAGCTCCCGCGCGAGCAGCGCGAAGCGCTGGCGTATCCGATCTCGATGCTGATGTGGGGCGAGCTGGCCGCGTGGATCGTCGCCGCGGAGCTGGCCGAGCGGCTCGACGAGCCGGACGCGCGGCTGGCGGCGTCGGCGCAGGTGTTCGACGAGGCCCGACACTTCTACGTGCTGCGCGACTACCTGGCCGCCCTCCACGTGCCGGTGCCGAAGCTCGATCCGTACTTCGCGATCGGCGCGCGCCGGCTGCTGGCGACGAAGGACCTCACCGTGAAGCTGTTCGCGATGCAACTGCTCGCCGAAGGCACGGCCATGGCGATCTTCCGCTTCCTCGCCGACGCGAAGATCGAGCCGGTCCTGACGGAGCTGCTGCCGTACATCGAGAAGGACGAATCGCGGCACGTGGGGCTCGGCGTGCTCCATCTGCCGGAGCGGCTGCGCGACCTGCCGCTGCGCGAGCTGATGAAGATCCGCGACACCACGTACGGGATCGGCGACCTCTTCGGCGCGACGCAGATCCGCTTCGCGAAGCACTACGCGGCGATTGGCGCCGATCCGCGCGATCTGATCCGCGCCGCCGACAAGATGCTGCACGAGCTCTCGCAGAAGATCGGCCCCATCCCGGGTACCGATCTCGAGTTCTTCCCGACCAATCCGACCAAGGCGCCCAACTACGAAGACAACCTCGATCTGGTGCTGCCGAGGCCCGGTAGCGAGGGTCGCCTGGCGGGCCGGCTGATCCGCGGCGTCATCGACTGGGGAGCCCGGGCGCTGCCGGCCTGATCCCGGCGCCACGGGAGGGACGGCGGCCCATGACGGAGTCCGAGAGCCCGAGACAACGCATCCTGGACGCAGCGCTCGAGGTGTTCGCAGAGTCCGGCTACGAGGGCGCCAGCCTGCAGCAGGTGGCCGATCGCGTCGGCCTGCACAAGAGTTCGCTGTTCCACCACTTCCGCAGCAAGGAAGAGCTGGCGCGGGAGGTCTACCGCGGGCTCGCCGAACGGCTGCTGAAGCGCCTCGAGCCTCTGCTCGCCGAGGACCCGCCGCGCCTCGAGTCGTTGCTCGGTGCGCTCGAGGCGAGCGCGGATCACTTTGCCGCGGAGCCCGCGTCGGCGCGGCTGTTGATGCGGCTGCTCGTGACGACACGTCAGCCCGACGGCGCGGCGCCGGAGCGCGAGGACCCGTTCGCGACGCCGATCGGTCAGGTCGACGCGATCGACCGCGTGCTGTGGGGAGTCGGCGCGTGGCTCGCGCGCGCGCGGGCCGCCGGCGCGATCCGCCACGTCCCGGTGCGCCACACGGTGCTGAACCTGATGGGGTTGGTGCTGTTCTACCCGGCGGTGCTGCACCACATCCCGCCCGACAAGCTGGCCGCCGATCCGCGCGCGCCGGAGACGCTCGCCGCGCGCAAGCGCGAGCTGCGGACCTTCCTGGAGGCGGCGCTGGCGCCGGCCTGACCCGCGACGCGGATCCACGACGCGGGCGCGGTTCAGCGCCGGCGGTAGCTGGCGCCGAGCGTCTTCTTGCGCAGACGCAGGCGCTTCGGCGTCACCTCGAGCAGCTCGTCGTCGGCGATCCAGCCGAGCGCGGTCTCGATGGTGAGCTGGCGCGGCGGCGTCAGGACCATGTTCTCGTCCTTCCCCGCGGCCCGGATGTTCGTGAGCTTCTTCATGCGCGACACGTGCACGTTCATGTCGCCGGGTCGCCGGCTCTCGCCGACGATCATGCCCTCGTAGCAGGGAACGCCCGGACCGACGAAGAGATCCGCGCGCTCCTGGATCTTCCACAGCGCATACGCCGTGGTCTCACCGCTTTCGGTGGCGATGATGGCGCCGTTGCTGCGCGTCGGCAGATCGCCGCCCCAGGGCTCGTAGCCGCGAACCGTGCGGTGCAGGATGCCTTCGCCGCGGGTATCGGAGAGGAACTCGCTGCGGTAGCCGAACAGGCCGCGGCTCGGCGCGACGAATTGCAGCACACTGATGCTGCCGCGCTGCTCCATCGCCGTGAGCCGCGCGCGGCGCTGCGAGAGCTTCTCCATCACCGGCCCGGCACTGCCGTCCGGTACCTCGACGACGACGTCCTCGACGGGCTCGCAGCGCACGCCGTCGACGTCGCGCGAGATGATCTCCGGGCGCGAGACGGAGAACTCGTAGCCGTCCCGGCGCATCGTCTCGATCAGCACGCCGATCTGCATCTCACCGCGACCGGCCACCTCGAACACCTCGGGGCTGTCGGTCGGATCGATGCGCAGCGACACGTTGCCGAGCGCCTCGCGCCGCAGCCGCTCGCCGATCTGCCGCGACGTGACGAACTTGCCCTCGCGGCCGGCCAGCGGTGAGTTGTTCACCGAGAAGCGCACGC
>CAYOHN010000278.1:0-5099 GCA_964403735.1 uncultured Spirochaetales bacterium
TGCTGGACCGGGGCGAGTCTCTCGACCGCGCGCGGCTCGGCGCGGGGATCGGCGATGCGAAGCCGGAAGTGCTGCTGGCCGAAATCCGCGCCGGCGAGCGCAGCGATGGTTCCTTCGAACTCGCCGGCCGCACGGGGCTCCCCGGCGCGCTACTCGCGCTCGCGTGTGTCGACGAGGTGCGCGCGTTCGCGGCGCCCGAGACCGCGCGGGTGATCGCCCGGGTCGAAGCCGCGCAGAACGAGGACGGATCTTGGGCGCCGGAGCCGGACAGCGACGAGGCGACGCGCATCGTCGTCACCGGCGTCGTCGGCGGACTGCTGGCGAAGGCGGCCTGTGCGCGGCCGAAGCCACTGCGCCGGGCCGGCCGCTACCTCGCCGAGCGCTGGGGACCCGAGCGCGTGCAGGGCGGCGACTTCGGCGCGATCGCCGCGTACGCGTGCTTCTTCGCCAATGCCGGCATGGAGCTCGCCGACGAAGGCCTCCAGTGGTGCGGCCGCGAACTCGAACGCGGCTACCGCACCGCCCGGCTGACGCCGCTGCAGACCGCGCGCGTGCTGATGCTGTGCGACGCGTACTCGCTGCCGGGGGCACGGCTCGCGGTGACCGACGTGATCCTGTCGCTGCTCGCCGGTCAAGCCGACGACGGCGGCTGGCTGTCCGCCGCGAATGGTCGCGAGCTGCGCGTCAACGCGACGATCGAGGCGGCGATCGCGATGCAGCGCTTCGGGCAGCGCGGGTAGCGCCGCTTCGAGCTGGCCGATTCGGCTTGCGCGCGGGCCGCGCCGACGGCAGCATCGCGGGTCCTCTCGCCGGCTCCGTCGAGCCGCCCGACCCAGGAGCCATCGATGCTGAACCTCGCCGCCCTCCACGAAGCGATCGCCGCCGCCATCCCGGATCGCGAATGCCTCATCTTCGGACCGCGCCGCTTCACTTGGGGCGACATCCACGACCGCACGCGGCGGCTCGCCGCGGTGCTGCGCGCGCACGGGCTCGGCTGCCAGCGCGAGCGCGGCGCGGCCGGCGCCTCCGGCAAGCCGCTCGAGCCCTCCGGTAGGCCGCTCGAGAACTGGGAGAGCGGGCAGGATCACATCGCGCTGTACATGTACAACGGCAACGAGTACCTGGAAGGCATGCTCGGCGCGTACAAGGCGCGCTGTGCGCCGTTCAACGTCAACTACCGCTACGTCGATGAGGAGTTGCTGTACCTGCTCGACAACGCCGACGCGCGCGCGGTACTCTACCACGCGAGCTTCGCGCCGACGCTGGCGCGGCTGCGCGATCGGCTGCCGAAGGTGAAGCTGTGGCTCGAGGTCGACGACGTGCCCGAGCCCTCCGGCCACGCGCCCGGCGGTCCGGTCCAGCTGCCCGGCGCGCTCGCCTACGAACGCGCGCTCGCGGACGCGCAGCCGGAGCCGCCGCAGGGTCTCTCGCCCGACGACCTCTACATCCTGTACACGGGCGGCACCACCGGCATGCCGAAGGGCGTGCTGTGGCGCCAGGAGGACATCTTCCTCGGCGCGATGGGGGGACCTGCGCCGCCGCGCACGGTCGAGGAGGCCGTCGAGCGCGCAAAGGCCGGCGGCATCCGTTCGCTACCGGCGCCGCCGTTCATGCACGGCGCCGCGCACTGGGTCGCGTTCAACATCTGGTCGGTCGGCGGCACCGTCGTCGTCCCGGCGAATCCGCGCCATCTCGATCCGGACGAGATCTGGTCCACGATCGAGCGCGAGAAGGTGAACCTGATGACGATCGTCGGCGATGCCTTCGGTCGCCCGCTCGTCGACCAACTCGCGAAGAAGCACTACGACTTGTCCTCCTTCCTGCTGATGACGTCGGGCGGCGCGATCCTCACCGCATCGATGAAGGACGAGTTCCTGCGCCATCTGCCGAAGATCCGGATCCTCGACGCCCTCGGTTCGTCGGAGAGCGGCGCGCAGGCTTCGCAGTTCAGCGAAGCGGGCGGCAAGAAGGCGACCACCGGCGACTTCGCGATGGCGCCGGGGAATCTGGTGCTGAAGGAAGACCTTTCGGGACTCGTCGAGCCGGGCTCCGATGAGATCGGCTGGCTCGCGCGCGAGGGCCACATTCCGCTCGGCTACTACAAGGACGCCGAGAAGACCGCCAAGACCTTCCCGGTGATCGGCGGCAAGCGCTACGCCGTGCCCGGCGACCGCGCGCAGATCGGTGCCGACGGCTCGCTGAAGCTGCTCGGTCGCGACTCGGTGACCATCAACTCCGGCGGCGAGAAGATCTTCGCCGAAGAGATCGAGCACGCGCTGAAGCATCACCCGGATGTGTACGACTGCGTCGTCGTCGGCACGCCGCACGAGCGCTGGGGCCAACAGGTCACCGCGCTCGTCAAACTCCGCGAAGGCCGCCACGTCGACGAAGCCGCGCTGCGCAGCACCGCCGCCGAACACGTCGCCGGCTACAAACTCCCCAAAGCCTTCGTCTTCGTCGACGAACTCGTCAGAGCCCCCAGCGGCAAAGCCGACTACCGCTGGGCCCAAACAACCGCCCTCGCCGCCCTCACCTGACGACGTCAAGAAAGGGGCCGGGTTGGATTTGTCAACTTTTCGCCGTCAACCAAGGGGCCGGGTTGAAACGTCAACTTTTCGCTGATCCGGAAGGCCGTAGCTGATGGAGATTCTTCGCACCCCCGACGAGCGCTTCGCCAACCTGTCGGGCTTCGCGTTCGAGCCGCACTACCTCGACTGGAACGGCCTGCGCGTGCACTACCTGGACGAGGGCCCGCGCGACGGCCAGCCCGTGTTGCTGCTGCACGGCGAGCCGACGTGGTGCGCGCTGTACGCCGGTGTGATCCCGCGCCTCGCGGCCGCCGGCTACCGCTGCATCGCGCCGGACTTCATCGGCTTCGGGCGCAGCGACAAGGTGGTCGACGACGGTTGGTACGTCGCCGAGCGGCACATCGAGTGCTGCGCGCACGTGATTCGCAGCCTCGACCTGCGGGATGTCGCGCTCGTCGTCCAGGACTGGGGCGGGCCGATCGGAGTGCGCCAGGCGGTCGACATGCCGGAGCGCTTCGCGCGGATCTTCCTGCTGAATACCTGGCTGCACCACGCGGGCTTCGTCTACACACCGATGATTCGCGCCTGGCGCGAGGCGGCGATGGATCCCGCCAAGATGGGCGGCGACATGCCGTGCGGGCGCGTGGTGGCCGGTACGCTGCAGCGTCCCGGGCACGACCGCGACGCGGTACAGGCGCTCTACGACGCGCCGTTCCCGGACATCCGCTACAAGGCCGGCCCGCGCCGCTTCCCGTGGTTCCTGCCGTATGCCGAGCCGGAGGCCGGCAACGCCGCCGATCAGCAGCGTTGCTTCGAAGCACTGCCGAAGCTCGGGCTGCCGACCCACGTCGCGTTCGCCGACGCCGATCCGATCTTCTCGTGGGACTGGGCCGAGCAGTGGGCCGCGGGCCTGCCGGGCGCCACGCTCGATCGGATCGCCGGCGCCGGGCACTTCGTGCAGCAGGACGCGCCGGAGGACCTCGCTCGGATTCTGCTCGCACGGCTCGCGGGAGGCTGAGCGGCGCCGCCGCTACCCGCCCGGCTGCAGCGTGCGCTCGAGCCGCGAGAGGTCGAAGCCCTGCGCGCGCGCCTTCTCGAGCAGCTCCTGGTACAGCGCATCGTCGATCTGCGGCGTGCGCGACAGGATCCACAGATACTCGCGCTCCGGGTGTCCGACGACGGACCACTGGTAGTCCGGGTCGAGCGCGAGCACCCAGTAGTCGCCGCTGAACGGCCAGAAGAAGCGCACCTTCAGCCGTGCGTTCGTTTCGTCGACGGCCCACGCGACGCCGTCGACGCCGCGCATCTCCCCGTCGAGGCTGCCCGAGCGGCAGCGGTTCTTCACGGTGATGCGCCCGTCGTCGCGCGGTTCGTACGTCGCGGTGGTGGCGACGCAGCCGGCCTGGAAGCGATGCGGGAAGTTCGCGATCTCGTACCAGGTGCCGGCATAGCGATCGAGATCGACACGCGAAACGGTCTGCGGCGGCTGCGATGGGCCGTTCGCCCCGGCGCACGCGAGCGCCGTCAGCAGCACGAGCAGTCCGGCGACGGTTCCGAGCCGGAGCGGACGTTGCATGCCATCTCCCTCGACGAGGATTAGCGGCCGCCCGCGTCCGGGGCCAGCGCGCCGCGGAACGCGCGGATCCGCGCGGCGTTGGCGCCGAGGTCGCTTTGCCCATCGCGCGACTTCGAGCGCACGTCGATCACCGAGCCGCCGTCGGCTGGCCGGATCCGGATCGCGATGTCGTCGACGAAGCGGAACAGCCGCGAGGTCTCGCGCGCCTCGATCCGGCCGCCGGCGGGATCCGACAGCACTTCCTCCCACCCGAGCGACTCGACGGCGCCCTGCACGCGCTCGAACGCTTCCGCCGGAGGCACGGGCAGCAGGATCGGCTCGAGATCGGGATAGCCCGCGAGCTGGAGGGCCTCGAAGTCGGGGTCATAGCTCATGTCGCGGTCGCGATTCGCCTCTTCGCGTGCGGCGGCCTCGAACCCCGGCGGATCGCTCGGGTCGGTCGTGATGTCGTTGATGCGCGGCACGTCGCGGCCCGGCAGCGCGCCGGCCAGCACCGTCAGCAGCAGCACCGCGCCGATGCCAAAGGCGAACCACGCGCGATCGCGCCCCGCGACACCCCCGCGCGTCACCAACAGCCCGATGCCGCCGAGGACGAGGGCACCGAGACCGAGCAGGCTGCCGAGCAGGAACAGCGAGAATGCCTGCATCGGCAGGATCGCGCCAGCATTGGCGAGCAGCGGCCCGCCGATGACGAGCAGCGCAGCGGCGCCGGCGACGAATGCCGCCAGGGTGGCGAGACGGGACGGGCGGGACACGGTGGGCCTCCGGTGCAGGGTGCGCGCACGATACCACGCGGCGCGCGGGCTGCGGCGCTCGTGATAGCATCAGACCCGCGGAGGCCGGCCGGCGAAACCCGGAAGCTCGCGACCGCGGTGTCTCCGCCGCAGCGCGGCGCAGGCTCCGCCACGGAAAAGTTGACGAATCCAACCCGGCCCCTTTCTTGACGGGGCGGAGGAGGGCGGTGTGAGGCTGGAGCGGCGGGGAGCGGTGGCGGT
>CAYOHN010000279.1:0-5094 GCA_964403735.1 uncultured Spirochaetales bacterium
GAGACGGTGCGCCACAAGTGGAACCTGTTTCTCGAGTTGCTGCGCTGGGCCGAGGGCGGGAGCTGCCGGCACGACGCGATCCTGCGCTACTTCGGCGACGAAGAGGAGACGCTCGCCGGCTGCGGGCGCTGCGACGTGTGCGTTCGCCTGGCCGCTGGCGTCGAGGACTCGGACCCCGAGGAGACGACGCTGGTGGTGCGCAAGGCGCTGTCGGCGGTCGCGCGCATCCACGGGCGATTCGGGCTCGGCGCCGCGGTGCAGCTGCTGCGCGGCGTCGAAGATCCGCGGCTGGTGCGCGCCGGCCTCCACGAGACGCGCACCTTCGGCACGCTGGCCGAACGCAGCGACGAGTGGCTGCAACGCCTGCTGCGCCGCTGCGTGACACCCGGTTGGATCGATTTCGAAGGCGCCGAGCGGCCGGTCGCGAGACTCACCCCCGACGGCGTTGCGGTGATGCGCGGCGAGAAGCCGGTGCGACTGCTGCTCCCGCCGGCAACGCGTCCGAGGCAGCGCGCCGCTGCGCGTCCCGAGAGTGCCGCCCCGCGCGGTGCCGGCGGCACCGCAGCGAAGCGCCCGGCTCCCCTCGCCGATGACCTCGACGACCTCGCGCGATCGCTCTTCGACGCGCTTCGCCGCTGGCGGCTCGAACGCGCGCGCGCGGAATCCGTGCCACCGTACGTCGTCGCGAGCGATCGCACACTGCGCGATGTCGCCCGGCTCCGCCCCGGTGATCGCGCAGAACTCGAGCAGGCCCACGGTATCGGGCCGGCGAAGGCGGAACGCTACGGCGCCGAGCTGTTGGCGGTGGTGCAACGCGGAGGCGACTGATCCGCTGACGGTTCAGCGCGAGGCCGGCGGCGCCAGGAGCGCCAGCAACGCATCGCGGGCGGCGACCGGATCGACTGGAGCGCCCAACTCGACAGCCGCTACGAAGCCGAGCGCCAGCGGGACCAGAATGGCGCCGATCTGGTCCGCCGGTACGTCGGAGCGGACCGTCTCCCCGTGCTGTCCGGCCGCAGCGGTCCGCGCCACGCGCTGGCCGGCCTCGGTCAGCAGCGCGACGAAACGCGCGCGCAGCGCCGGCGAACGCTCGCAGGCCTCGAGAATCCGGTGCAGCGGAATGCCCGCCGGAAGCGGCGAATCCGTCCGCCGTCGGAACTTCTGGATGCCGTCGATCGCATCGGCGTAGCGGCGCACCGTGTGCTCGAGGTCGTGCGCGCCATCGCCGGTGGCGATGATGGCGTCGAGAAACGCGCCGAGCGCGCGGTCGACGACCGCCGTCACCAACTCGTCGCGGTCGCGGAAGTGGACGTAGAACGCACCGCGGGTGAAGCCGGCGCGAGCGCAGATCGCGTCGAGGCTCGGTCCGTCGAGACCGCGCGCCGCGAACTCGGCGAGCGCCGCCTCCACCAGCGCGGCGCGCGTCTCGGCCTTGGCCCGCTCGCGCGCCGAAATGTCCGGGCTCGGCGCCGGCGAACGCTTTCGACGCACGGGTTTCCGCGCTGCCGCGGGGGCGCGGCCGCCGCCCCGTCCCGCTGCCGGGCTCGCGGCCCGCCCCCCTCCCGTCTCCGCGTCGCGTTCCGCCACGACCGTTGACATACCATTTCGTATGTGGATAATCCACTCACATACGACTCCGTATGTCCCGAGTCCCGGCCGATCCAGTCGATCCCCTCGTGCGAGGAAGCCATGGCCGCCACGTCCCCCACACCCCCCCCGCTCGCGTCTCCGATCGTCCCCGAAGAAACCGGCGCGCTCGAAACCCTGCGGATCTGGTCGCTGCACCTGCTCTGCTTCGTCGTGCCGCTCGCGACACTCGCTTATCTGCTGACGGCGCCGCACACCTGGTGGGGCGCTCTGCCGTGGATCGGCGTGATCGTGGCATCGGTGTTCGCCGACATCCACAGCCGCTCCGAACACCGCCAGCCGGCTCGTCGACTGACTCGCTGGCCCTTCGACGCAGTGCTGTACCTCCTGGTGGCGATCCAGCTCGTGAACGTCGGCCTCGCCGTGTGGCTGGTCGCGACGCATGGCTTCTGGCGTGTCGACACACTCGTCATGTGGCTATTGGTCAACGTCAGCTCCGGATACTCCGGCATCGTCGTTGCGCACGAGCTGATCCACCGCCGCGAGCGGCACATGAATCGCCTGGGCCGAATCCTGCTGGGCACCGTGCTGTACGACCACTTCTCGGTGGAGCACGTGCGCGGACATCATGCGCGCGTCGGAACGCCCGCCGATCCCGCGACGGCGCGCTTCGGGGAGAGCTTTCGCGAGTTCTTCCGCCGCACCGTCCCCGCCCAGCTGCGCAGCGCGTGGCGCCTCGAGACCCACCGACTCGGCGACGTCGACATGCCCTGGCACGATCGCCGCCACCTCGGCAACCGCGTGTTGCAGGGCCTCGTCGCCGAATGGAGCGTCGCCGCGGCGATCGGCCTCCTGCTGGGCACCGGCGCCTTCGCGTTCTACGCGCTGCAGGCGTTCGGCGCGATCCGGCTGCTCGAAGCGGTGAACTACTTCGAGCACTGGGGCCTCGTCCGGCGCGGCAAGAAGCCCACGCCGATCGATTCCTGGGATACCGATTCATGGTTCACGCTCTACACGCTGGTGGGTCTCTCGCGTCACGCGGACCACCACGCTTATGCGACGCGCCCGTATCAGCAGCTCCGCCACTGGGACGAGAGCCCGAAGCTCCCGACCGGCTACTTCGGCATGGTGCTGATGGTGTTCGCGCGCAACGAACGCTTCCAGAAGCTGATGACGGCCGAGTTGAAGCGCCGCAAGCTCGGGCCGTTCGCCGAGCAGGAGGCCGCCGCGGCCTGATCGAGGCGCTCAGCGGAAGTCGTCGAGCGCTGCCGGTCGCCAGCGCGCCGACGTGACTTGCCACGTACCGGGCTCTTCCTCGCGCAGCGTGACATCGAAGCGGTAGAGATCGGCGCGCACGGTCGCCAGCACGTCGGCATCGGGGATCGCCGTACTGGCCATCGCCACGAGCGCTTCGACCTGCGCCTGGCTCGGCTCGTCGAACACGATGCTGCGGATCCGGGTCAGGGTATGGACCGAGTGGTTGCGCAGCAGATGGAACGCGGCGATCCGGCGGACCGCCTGGCGATCGTTGCCCCGGTCATCCGCATAGGTTTCGGAGACATGCTCGGCCAACGCGGACACGTCGCGCGCGCGCGCTGCGGCCTCGATGGCGGCGAGCGTGCGCCGGACCGCTGCGTCCGGCGACGACTCCTCCCCGCCACACACGACGAGCAGAAGCGCGAGCGCGCCGATCGTCACGCGCGGCCCGCCGCGCCATCGCTGCACCCTCAGGGTTCGCCGCACCTGCATGGTCCGATTCCTCCGTCCGAAGATTGTCATCGTCGTCTCGGAATTCGAGCCTGAGCGACCGCCGGACCACCGCCGGGACTTTCCGCCGGACGCGCGGCCCCCGACACTCCGGCGCCAGGAGCCGACCCCGATGCCGACTCGACGACCGGAGACCCATCCTCACGCGCGGATCCATGCGGTGGTCCGGCGCATCCCGCGCGGACGTGTCGCCACCTATGGGCAGGTGGCGCAGCTCGCCGGCCTCGGCGCGCAGGCCCGGCTCGTCGGCTTTGCGCTGGCGGCGCTGCCGGGCGAAAGCTCCGTTCCCTGGCATCGCGTGGTGAACGCGCAGGGCCGCGTGAGCGCGCGCGCGGAGCCCGGCGCGGACCGGCTCCAACGCGCGCGCCTCGAACAGGAGGGCGTCCGCTTCGATCCACGCGGTTGCCTCGACCTCGAGCGAGTCCGCTGGCGGCCGCGCCGCTGATCCCCGCCTCCGCGAGCCGCTGCGGTATCGTCGGCGGCTCCCGTCACGGAGACGCGTTCTTGGCAACCGCCGCACTCGAAGGCTTTCACACCGCGCCGTTCGTCCACGAAGGCAAGAGCCATCCGGTACACCGACGCGGCCAGGGGCCGGGCGTCGTGATCATCCACGAGGTTCCTGGCCTGCATCCCGAGGTCATAGAGTTCGGGCGCCGCGTCGCCGATGCGGGTTTCACCGCGGTGCTGCCCGAGCTCTTCGGAACGCTCGACCGGCCACTGAGCACCGGCTATCTCGCGACGTCGATGCTGCGCGCTTGCATCAGCCGCGAGTTCTCCGTGCTCGCGCGCAACGAATCGAGCCCGATCACCGATTGGTTGCGCGCGCTGTGCCGCCAGGCTCACAGCGAGTGCGGCGGGCCCGGCGTCGGCGCACTCGGCATGTGTCTCACCGGGAACTTCGCGCTCGCGCTGATGCTGGACGAGTGCGTCCTGGCACCGGTGCTGAGCCAGCCCTCGCTGCCGTTTCCGATCAGCCGATCGCATCGCGCGGCGCTGCACCTGACGCCCGCCGCGCTCGACACTGTGAAGCGACGTGTGGCCGGCGGCTGTCCCGTCCTCGCGATGCGCTTCAGCCACGATGCGCTGTGCCCCGGCGATCGCTTCGAGACGCTCCGGCGCGAACTCGGCGACGGATTCGAAGGAATCGAGATCGACTCGTCGCCGGGCAACCCGCACGGGATTCCGCGCACCGCGCACTCCGTGCTGACGGTGGACCTCGTCGACCGCGAGGGGCATCCCACGCGCTCCGCGCTCGAGCGCACGCTGGCATTCCTGCGGGAGCGTCTGCAACCGACGACCGGCGCCTGAGCGGCGCACCTTCGACGATCCGCGTCAGTCGAGCTCGAACGACACGTTGACGGTGACCGTCGACGCCACGGTGCGGCCCCCGCGCTCGGCGGGCCGGAAGGGCGTCGCTTCGACGGCGCGGCGCGCGGCGGCATCGAAAGCGTCCCCGGCGCTGCGCGTGACTTCCACGCCGCGCACGCCACCGCCGGGATCGACGGTGACCCGCAACGAAACCTGCCCTTCGCGTCCCAGCATCCGCTCGCGAGCGGGATACGAGGGACGACGGATCCCACCGACGGGACCGGCGACGCGATCGACCTCGTGTTCTCCATACACCGACGACACGCCGGAGCCGGGCGCCGGAAGCGGGGCCGCTCCCGCCTCGGCCCCGTCCGACGGCGGCGCCGCACGGGACTCGGCGGTGCTCTTCCCGGTCTCGCCGTCGTCGGCGCC
>CAYOHN010000280.1:0-5069 GCA_964403735.1 uncultured Spirochaetales bacterium
GAAAACTTGACGAATCGAACCCGGCCCCTTTCTTGACGGGTTGAGCGAGGAGAGGAGAGAGTTCGTGCAGCTCGTGTTGACGGAAGAGCAGGAGCTGCTGGCCAAGACGGCCGGCGACTTCGTGCGAGAACATTCGCCGCTGGCGCGCGTGCGCGAGCTGCGCGATCGGCGGGACGAGGTCGGCTTCTCGCGCCCGCTGTGGAAGCAGATGGCCGAACTCGGCTGGGTGGGCATCCGGGTGCCGGAAGCGTACGGCGGCGCCGGCATGGCGATGGCGGATCTGGCGGTCGTGCTCGAGGAACTCGGGCGACGCCTGGTGCCGGAGCCGTTCCTCTCGACGGTGTTGCTCGGCGTAGAGGCGCTGCTGCGGGGCGGCAGCGAAGCGCAGAAGCAGGCTTGGCTTCCGGCGGTGGCCGCCGGCGACAAGCTGCTGACGCTGGCGTGGCAAGAGGCGCGCAGCCGCTTCGACCCGTGTCGGATCGAAACCTGGGCCGAGCCGGACGGCGCGGAGTTCGTACTGACCGGCGAGAAGATCCAGGTCCCCGATGCGCACGTCGCCGACGCGATCCTGGTGGTCGCGCGGACCGGCGGTTCCGAGCGCGACGAGACCGGCCTCGCGATCTTCGTGGTTCCGCGCGACGCGGCGGGCATGACGGTCACGCGGCAGACGCGTATCGACCATCGCAATGCCGCGCTCGTCCGACTCGACGGCGTGCGCGTCGGGCGCGATGCCGTGGTCGGCGAGGTCGGCGGCGGCGGCCCACTGGTGCTGCAAGTGATCGACCGCGCCACCGCGGGCCTGTGCGCCGAGATGCTCGGCGCGACGAGCCAGGTGTTCGAGGACACGCTGCAGTACCTGAAGACCCGCGTGCAGTTCGGGGTCCCGATCGGCTCGTTCCAGGGGCTCAAGCACCGCGCGGCGCGCCTGTTCATGGAGGTCGAGCTGGCGCGCTCGGCGACGATGGCCGCGGTGCGCGCCGTCGACGAGGAGTCTCCGGATCTGGCGCGGCTGGTGTCCTTGGCCAAGGCGCGCTGTTCGGATGCGTTCGTGCTGGCCGGTAACGAAGCCGTCCAGATGTTCGGCGGCGTCGGGATGACCGACGAGTACGATGTGGGGTTCTACCTGAAGCGCGCGCGCGTCGCCGAGATGACCTTTGGCGATGCCGCCTGGCACCGCGAGCGCTGGGCGCGCCTCGGCGGCTACTGATGACGGAGGTATCGACGTTGACCCGCACCGAGCGCCTGCTCCGGTCCTGTCGCGGAGAGTCGGTGGATCGACCGCCGGTCTGGCTGATGCGCCAGGCCGGCCGCTATCTCCCGGAGTACCGCGCGGCTCGCGCCGGCGTCTCGTTCCTCGAGACGTGTCGCGACGTCGAGCGGGCCGTCGAAATCTCGCTCCAGCCGCTGCGTCTGGTCGGCACCGAGGCCGTGATCCTGTTCAGCGACATCTTCGTCCCGGTGTTGTCGCTCGGCATCGACGTCGATTTCCGGCCCGGCCCGGTGATCGCGGAGCCGATCCGCAGTCTGGAGGCCGTCGAGAAGCTGCCCGAGGCCGATCACGAGGCCTCGATCCCGTACGTGTTCGAGATCCTCCGGCGCCTGCGCGCGGCGCTCGAGTCCGAGCAGGTGCCGCTGCTCGGCTTCGCGGGCGCGCCGTTCACGCTGGCAGCGTATCTGGTGGAAGGGCAGGGCTCACGACACTTCGCCGAGCTGAAGCGGCTGATGTACGCGGAGCCCGAGGTCCTGCAAGCGCTGCTCGATCGCCTGACCGAGATGACGGTCTCGTACCTGAACGCCCAGATCGATGCCGGTGCGCAGGCGGTGCAGATCTTCGACACCTGGGCCGGGATCCTCGCGCCCGCTGACTATCGGCGGTGGATCCTGCCGACGCACCGCGCGATCGCCGAACGCGTCGATCGCGCGCGCGCGCCGCTGATCCTCTACGTCAACGACGGCGCCCACGTGCTCGACGAAATGGCGGAAGCCGGCGCCGACGTGTTGTCGCTCGACTGGCGCGTGGATCTGGCGCAGGCGGCCGAACGCGTGGGCCGGCGCGCCACTCTGCAGGGGAACCTCGATCCTTGCGCGCTGGCGGCGCCGCCCGACGCGATCGCCGAGATGGTGGGCGCGCTGGCCCGCGCGGCGGCGCCGGCGCGCGGACATGTGCTCAACCTCGGCCACGGCTGCCTGCCGGGTACGCCGGTCGCCGGCGTTCGGGCCTTCACGGAGGCCGCGCGCGGACTCGCGACGCCCGGCGGCAGATGACACGGACGGACGTCGACTGTGTGGTCATTGGCGCCGGAGCGGCGGGGCTCGCCGCTGCGACGGCGCTGCGCGCAGCGGGTCGCGAAGTGGTGGTGCTGGAGGCCTCCGCGCGGGCGGGGGGGTCCGCGTGGACCGAGCGGTGTGACGGTTACCTCGTCGAGCGCGGTGCCAATGCGTTCCGTCTCGGGCCCGGAGCGCTGGCGTTCCTGCGCGCGGCGGGCCTCGAATCGCTCGCGCTGGCGGCCGCCCCGGCGAGTCGTGAGCGCTTCCTGCTGCGCGGCGGCCGCCTCGCGCCGGTGCCGATGGGCCCGCTCGCACTCGCGCGCACGCCGCTGCTCTCCGCGCGCGGGAAGCTCCGGCTGCTGGCGGAGCCGTTCGTTCCGCGCGGCGACCCGGGCGGCGAATCGGTCGCCGAGTTCGCGGCGCGTCGGCTCGGACCCGAGGTGGTGTCGGCGCTCCTCGGTCCCTTCCTGACTGGAGTCTACGCCGGAGACGAGACCCGCCTCGGGGCCGAGGCCGTCTTCCCGAGCCTGGTCGCCGCCGAGCGGAGCCGGGGCTCGATCGCGCGCGGGCTCCTCGCGTCGGCGTTCGATCGCGGCCGGCCGCGGGGGCGCGCCGGCTCGTGGTCGACGGCGACCGGCCTGCAGGGCTTGATCGACGCGCTCGCGACGCCGCTCGGGCCGGCGCTCCGGCTGTCCAGCACTGTCTCAGAGATCCGTTTCGAAAATGATTCCTACTCGATCGAAATCGAAGGACAATCCCCTCGTCGTGCAAACGCGCTGGTGGTCGCGCTGCCGGCGCCGATCAGCGCGTGCCTGCTGGAAAAGCTCGATGCCGGCGCCGCGCGCGAACTCGCTGCGATCGAGTACGCGCCGGTGGCGAGCGTTTCCTTCGGCGTCGATCTCGGCTCGGTGCGCGAGCCACTCCGCGGCTTCGGTTTCCTGGTGCCGCGCGGCGAGGGCGATGCGTTGCTCGGTTGCCTGTTCCTCAGTGAGCTGTTTCCGGGTCGCGCGCCGGCCGGGCGGCAGCTCGTGACGCTGCTGGCTGGCGGCACGCGCCGGCCGGACGTGTTGACCGAGCCCGACGATCGCCTGCGCGCGACGCTGCTGCGGGAGCTCGACGCCGCCCTCGGGTTGCGCGGCGAACCGATGCCCCTCGGTGTCGCTCGCTGGCCGCGCGCGGTCCCCCAGCCCGGGCGCCAGCACGGCCGCATCGTCGCGAGTGCGCGGGCGCGTCTGGCCCGCTTCCCCCGGCTGGCGCTGGCCGGCGCTTCGTTCGATGGCGTCGCGTTCGGCGACGCGCTCGCCTCGGGCGCGGCGGCGGCCGGGCGCCTGGCGACGAAGGAGACCCGATGACGACGGAGCCGAATTGCATCTTCTGCCAGATCGCCGCAGGCCGGGCGCCCGCCGCGAAGATCGCCGAGAGCGCGCATGCGCTGTCGTTCCTGGACCTGTTCCCGTCGACGGAGGGACACGCGTTGGTGATCCCGAAGCGGCACTACGAGAACCTCTTTTCGTCGTCGGCGCAGACCGCGGTCGGCGTGGAGAAGGACGAGGAGATGGACGAACCGTAATCATGCGCCATTCGCAAATGCGAATTCAGCGCGTCGATGGACGCTCGCCGTGCTGACCGATACCCGACCGCCGGTCAGCGAACGACCCTTGCCCACCGGCATCGAAGAGAGGGATGATCGAACGCGGTGGGTGAGACGATTCCTTCCAGCCACTCCAGTCTGCTCGACGAGATCCGCGAACCGGCGGATCTGCGACGCCTTCCGCGCGCGTCACTACCACGTGTCGTCGCGGAACTGCGCGATCGTTTGATCGAGCTCGGTGCGAGCAAGGGCGGTCATTTCGCCGGTAGCCTGGGCGTCGTCGAGCTGACCGTGGCGTTGCACGCGGTGTTCGAGATGCCGCGCGATCGCATCGTCTGGGACGTCGGTCACCAGGCCTACGGGCACAAGGCGCTGACCGGGCGGCTCGAGATGCTGGCCAACATCCGCCGCGTCGACGGGCCGAGCGGCTTCCTGCGCCGGACCGAAAGTCCGTTCGACGTGTTCGGCGCGGGGCATGCCGGGACGTCGATCTCGGCGGCGCTCGGTGTCGCCGAGGCGCTGCGCCGGCGCGGCGAAGACGCGCACGCGGTGGCGGTGATCGGCGATGGCGGGGCCACGGCGGGCATGGCGTTCGAGGCGCTGAACCATGCCGGCGGGTTGGCGGCACTCGGGCCGTCGCTCCGTGTGGTCTTCAACGAGAACGGCATGTCGATCGCGCCGAACGTCGGCGGACTGTGCCGGACCGGGGACGTGCGCGGCTATTGCGAGGCGCTTGGTCTGCCGGTCCTCGGTCCCGTAGACGGTCACGATCTCGACGCGCTGTTGGAGGCCCTCGAGAGGCTGCGCGCGCACGCCGGCCCGGCCGTCCTGCACGTGCGCACGCGCAAGGGGAAGGGTTTCGCGCTGGCGGAGGCCGATCCGTTCCGCTGGCACGCCACCGCGCCGTTCGACCGCGCGAGCGGCACTCGCCGCGCCGGCGCAGCGGGTCCGCCGAGCTGGACAGCCTGCTTTACCGAAGCGCTCGCGCGGATCGCCGCGCGCGATCCGCGAGTCGTCGCCATCACCGCTGCGATGCCCGACGGTACCGGCCTCGATCGCTTCGCCGAGCGCTTCCCGGAGCGCGTCTACGACGTCGGGATCGCCGAGCAGCACGCCGTGACATTCGCGGCGGGTCTCGCCAGCGAAGGGCTACGCCCGGTCTGCGCGATCTACTCGACCTTCCTGCAGCGGGCCTTCGATCAGATCGCCC
>CAYOHN010000281.1:0-5047 GCA_964403735.1 uncultured Spirochaetales bacterium
CAGCTCACCGGCGACAGCGAGTTCAGCGAACTGTTCTTCGACGACGCGCGAACCGCAGCGGACAACATCGTCGGCGCGCCCGGCGAAGGTTGGAAGGTGGCGATGGGAACGCTCGCGTTCGAGCGCGGCGCTTCGACGCTCGGGCAACAGCTCCAGTTCCAGAACGAGCTCGACGCGATCCTCGCCGTCGCTCGCGAGAACGGCGCCGCGCAGGATCCCGTGCTGCGACAGCGGCTGGCACACGCGTGGATGGGCCTGCAGATCCAGCGCTACAACGCGCTGCGGATGCTCTCGCGCGCCGAGCAGCCGGAGCTGGCCCGCGAGGCGATGATCACCAAGCTGTTCTGGGCGAGCTGGCACCGGCGGCTCGGCAAGCTCGCGATGGACGTGCTGGGACCCGAAGCCGAGCTCGCCGACGGCGCGCCGTACGAGCTGACGCGGCTCCAGCGGCTGTTCCTGTTCAGCCGCAGCGACACGATCTACGCCGGGTCGAACCAGATCCAACGCAATCTGATCGCCGAGCGTGCGCTCGGTCTGCCGCGGGAGGCGCGATGAGCACGGCGCCGCCGGCCTCGCCCGGCCCCGGCCTGCTGGCCGGCAAGACGGTCGTCCTCACGGCGGCTGCGGGCACCGGCATCGGCTACGCGGCGGCGCGCCGCTGCGCCGAGGAAGGTGCCGCGGTGCTGCTGTCCGACCTGCACGAGCGCCGGCTGCACGAAGCCGCCGCGCGGCTCGAAGAAGAGACGGGCGTGCGCGCCGTCGTCGCGCTGTGCGACGTCACCCAGCAGGCGCAGGTCGATGCGCTGGTGACGGCGGGCGTGGCTGCCTGGGGACACATCGATGTGCTGGTCAACAACGCCGGCCTCGGGGGCTTTGCGCCGCTCGTCGAGATGCGCGACGAGCAGTGGGAACAGGTGCTCGACGTCACGCTCACGGGTACGATGCGCATGACGCGCGCGGTGCTTCCGCACATGCTGGAACGGCGCCGCGGTGCCATCGTCAACAACGCGTCGGTGCTCGGCTGGCGCGCGCAGGAGGGGCAAGCGCACTACGCGGCGGCCAAGGCCGGGGTGATGGCGCTCACGCGCTGCGTGGCGATGGAGGTCGCCAAGAGCGGTGTGCGGGTGAATGCGGTGGCACCGAGCCTCGCGATGCACGAGTTTCTCGCCAAGGTGACGCCGCCCGGGCTCCTCGAGGAGCTCGAGCGCCGCGAGGCGCTCGGCCGGGCGGCGACGCCGACGGAGGTCGCCAACGTCATCGTCTTTCTCGCCAGCGAGCTGGCCTCCTACATGACGGGCGAAGTCGTGTCTGTCAGCAGCCAGCATCCGTAGCAGGAGGTTCCGATGCCCACCGTGTTCTCGTCGCCGGGAGAGCTCCAGACCGCCGTCGGCCGCCACCTCGGCTGGAGCGACTGGCTCGCGATCGACCAGGATCGCATCGACCAGTTCGCCGCGGCGACCGGCGACCACCAGTGGATCCACGTCGACCCCGAGCGCGCGCGCAACGGACCCTTCGGCCGCTGCATCGCCCACGGCTATCTGACGCAGTCGCTCGTGAACTTCTTCCTGCCGCAGATCGTTCGCGTCGACGGGATCTCGATGGGCGTCAACTACGGCGCCGACCGCCTGCGGTTTCCGGCTCCGGTGCCGGTAGGCTCGCGCGTGCGCGGCGGTGCCGAGCTGCTCGAAGCGTCCCCGCAGAAGGACGGCTCGATCCAGGCCAGGTTCTGCGTGACCGTCGAGATCGAAGACCACGACAAGCCGGGCTGCGTGATCGACACCATCGCCCGGTACTACCCGGTTTGATGTCAAGAAAGGGGCCGGGTTGGATCCGTCAACTTTTCCTTTGGAAAAGTTGACGGATCCAACCCGGCCCCTTTCTTGACGGGAGGCAGGCATGAAGATCTGGCAGGTGGTCTCTTTCAGTGAGCCGGAGCAGTTGCTCGACATTGCGCGAGCATCCGAGGACGCCGGGTTTTTCGGCGTGCTGCTGTCGGACCATCTGTTCTTTCCGGGGCGGCTCGAGTCCCGGTATCCATATGCGCCCGACGGCAAGCCCGGTTTCGACGGGACGACACCGTTCCCGGACGCTTGGACGACGATCGCGGCGATGGCTGCGGTCACGACGACGCTCCGCTTCGCGACGATGGTCTACATCCTGCCGCTCCGGCATCCACTCGAGGTCGCGAAGAGCGTCGGGACGGCCGCCTTGCTCTCCGGCGGTCGCGTTGCGCTCGGCGCCGGCGCCGGCTGGATCCGCGAGGAATACGACGGGCTCGGCGTCGACTTCGGAACCCGGGGCAAGCGCTTCGACGAGATGATCGAGGTGCTGCGCAAGGTCTGGACCGGTGGGATGGTCGAACACAGCGGGCGGATCTTCCAGCTCGGTCCCCTGCAGATGAGCCCGCCCCCTCCGGCTCCCGTCCCGATCTGGATCGGGGGGACCAGCGACGCCGCTCTGCGCCGGGCAGTGCGGCTCGGCGATGGCTGGATCGGCACCGGTCAGCATCCGGACGAGCTGCCACAGCTACTCGGACGGCTGCGAGCCCATCGCGAGAAGTTCGGCCGCGCAGGGGCGCCCTTCGAGACGATCGTGCCGCTGGTCGTCCCGCCGGACGTCGAGCTGCTGCGCCGGCTCGAAGCAGAACACGGAGTCACTGGAACAACCGCGTGGCCGTTCTCGTACACGATCGGCCCGACGTCGACGATCGAGCAGAAACGCGTTGCGATGCGGCGCTACGCAGACGATGTGATCGCCAAACTCGAGTAGCGGGAGAGAGCGGGGCTAGAAGCCGGCGGCGCCTTTGACGATGCGGCCTGCGGTGTTGCCGCCTTCGCACGGGAAGTCGGAACCGGTGCACGAGCGGCTCTCGTCGGACGCGAGGAAGAGGATCACGTTGGCGACGTCGTCGAGCAGCTCGGCGAGCGGACGCTTGCGCTGATAGGCGAGTGCCGGTTGCATGTGCGGGAGTACCTTCTCGGCGTCGACACCCGGCGGCATGTAGGGCGCCACCATGTGCGAGCTCCCCGCCTCGGGGCAGACGGCGTTGACGCGGATGCCGAAGCGGCCGAGCTCGAGTGCCGCGACGCGCGTGATGCCGCGAACGGCCCACTTGGTCGACGCGTAGGCCACCACCCCGTTCTGTCCGCGCAAGCCATCCACCGACGAGACGTTCACGATCGACCCACCGCCGGCGGCCTTCATGGCGTCGCTGACCGACCGGATGCCGAGGAACGCTCCGAGCTGGTTGACGCGCACGACGCGCAGGAAGTCCTCCGCCGTCGTCTCGGCGATCGACGCCATGTGCAGCACGGCCGCGTTGTTGACGAGGATGTCGAGACGGCCGAAGCGGCGCAGCGTCTCCGCGACGCCGCGACCCCAGTCGCCTTCGTCACTGACGTCGAGGTGTTGAAAGAGCGCGTCCGCTCCGAGATCGCGTACGACGGCGGCGCCGAGCTCGTCGAGCACGTCGGCGACGACGACATTCGCCCCCTCCCGCGCGAAGCGCCGCGCGACCACTTCGCCGGTTCCGCGCGCGGCTCCGGTCACGATCGCCACTTTGCCTGCCAGTCGGCTCATCTCTGCACAGCTTCCTTCAACGAGGCTCTCCCTGCACGGCGCCCAAAAATGCCGGACGTTCCCCGCCGCCGTGCAGCAACAGCGCGGCGCCGCTGACGTAGCTCGCGAGCGGCGACGCGAGGAACACGCAGGCATCGCCGACGTCGTGCGGAGTCCCGAGGCGACCGAGCGGCACCGTCGCGGCTACCCGCGCCTGCGACGCCGCGTCGCCGTAGTGGAGTTCCGACTGCTCGGTGCAGATCATGCCGGCGGCGACGGCGTTCACGCGCACCTTCGGCGCCCACTCGACGGCCAGACTCTGGGTCAGCGACAACAGTCCCGACTTGGCGGCTCCGTACGCGGCGGTTCCCGGCGACTGCCGCAGCGCCGACACGCTGGCGATGTTGACGATCGCGCCGCCGCCCGGCTGCTCTTGCATCACCGCGTTGGCCTGCTGCGCAAAGTGCAGCGGCGACAGCAGATTGAGCGCGACGATCTTGTCGCTGAAGCGCGGCGACGCGGTCGCCGCCGGCGCCGCCGGGGAGCCGCCAGCGTTGTTGACGAGCACGTCGAGGCGACCGAAGCGTTGGAGAGCGGCGTGCACCACGCGCTCGATCTGCGCCCCCTCGCGGACGTCGGCAACGACGAAGCAGGCGCTGCGGTCGTTCGCGGTGGGCAGCGACTCCGGCTGCTGTCGCCCGCAGATCACCACGTCGGCGCCGGCGACGAGAAAGCGCTCGGCAATGCCTCGCCCGACGCCGCGGCCGCCGCCGGTGACGATCGCAACCTGTCCGGAGAGGTCGATCGCGAGACTCACGCGGGCGCCCCGAGGCCGATCGCGACGGCGATGCGCTCGCGATGCCAGGTCGGAGATCCGAGCCAGACCTCCATCGAGCGGGCGCGTTTCAGATGAAGATGCATGTCGTACTCCCACGTGAAGCCGACACCGCCGTGGATCTGGAGCCCGTCCGCCGCGCAGCGAAAGTACGCTTCCGAGCACCATGCCTTGGCGAGCGAGGCCGGCGTCACGAGCTCCTCCTGCGCCTCCGCGGCGACACAGCCGGCATGATAGACGGCGGAGCGCGCGGTCTCGACCGCGACCATCCCGTCGGCGCACTTGTGCTTGATGGCCTGGAAGCCGCCGATCGGGCGCCCGAATTGCACGCGCTGCTTCGCGTAGGCTACGGCCAGATCGAGGCTTCGCTGCGCACCGCCGGTCGCCTCGGCGGCCAGCGCGATCGCCGCGAGGTCGAGGGCCCGTTCGAGCGTCGCCGAACCCTGCACCCCGTCCGCCAGCAGCGCCGAGTCCGGGAGATGCACGTCGTGGAGCCGAAGGTCCGCGAACCGTCGCGTCTGGTCCATCGTCACGAGCGCACGCCGCTCGATCCCCGGCGTGCGCGCCGGCAGCGCGAAGAGCGCGATCTCGCCGCCGGCCGGCGCCCTCTCGCGCTGCGACGCCACCAGCAAAAGGTCCGCAGTGGCGCCATCG
>CAYOHN010000282.1:0-5039 GCA_964403735.1 uncultured Spirochaetales bacterium
CGGGCACCACGAGCAGCACGATGGGCATCGCGAAGACGAGGGCGGCCAGACGCCGCTCCGTCGGATACTTCACCCACCGCCACGCTGCGACGAGCAGGAACACGAGATGGAACGGCGCGGTCAGAAAGAGCGTGTACACGATGCCCAGGCCGGGGTCACGCGTCAGCAGGAACGGCCCGATCCAGAACCAGCCGAGCAGCAGCTGGACAGCAAGAATCGAACGGAGGCCCCTTCCCGAAACGCTGTGCGGCGCGCCCGGCACCACCTACTCGGCCGAGGCCGGCCGCGCGTCACGCGCGGCCGCGTCGGCGCGTAACACGGTAGCGTGGTCCGTCCCGTGCGCGGCGACGGCGCCCGTCTGCGGGTCGATCAGGAATATGCGGTCGGAGCCGGGAGCGATGGCCGCTGCTCCCGTCTCCGCGGCGCCCGCGGGCGGCGTCGGGTCGTAGGACTGGATCAACAGCACGAGCTTTCCCGAGCTGGCCTGGAGCTGGGCGCGGCTCGCGTGCTCGGCGTCGGCGATCGGGATCGCGGGCACGAGCCCGACGCGACCGAGGTTCGCGCCGTGGCGGTTGAATCGTTGCAGCTCGCCGACCTCGGTCGCTCGCGGGCCGACGACGAGCGCGTAGAGAAGCTCTTCGCCGGGCAGATAGGCGAGCCCGGACAGCGAGAGGTCGCGAACCGCCGTCGGCAGCTTGTCCCACACCGACGTATTCGGGTCGTACGTCAAGAAATGCGTGTAGACGTGCGAGGTCATCACGACGACCCTCTGCGCCTGCGCGTCCCACGCGAGACCCTTCGGCCACGAGAACTCGAAGCTCGGATCGACGGCGATCTCGATGAACTCGCCGGTCCGCGGCGAGAGCGCGCCGAAGTCGTGCTGCGTGAGCGCGAAGGTGCGCCCCTGCACGGCATCGTGGGCCACGTGGCGCACGCCGCCGCGCACGTCGCGCGCGGTGCTCGCAAAGGGGCCCGCGAGAGTGAACTCAGCGAGCGCCGTCGTCGAGCTGTGACGGCCGGTGCGTGAGACGAGGAGCGCGTGGAACGGCGCCACGGCGTCGGCGGGCGCGAAGGCAGGCACGAAGGCGGCGGCGCGCCGACGCATCTCGGCCTCCCGCGACTCCGCCTCGGCGGTCACGCGTTTCGAATGCGTCGCGATCGCCGAGACGCAGCTCCCGAGGGCCACGACCACCAGGCCGAGCATCACCAGCGTGGACACGATGGTGAAGCGCCGGAGGTTGCGCGACGCGGTGAAAAAGATGCCGTAGACGAAGCTTCCGACGCCCCACGTGAAGACGATGGCGATCGAGACGAGAACTTTCGTCTCGCGCTCGCGATCCGAGTCGATGCAGTCGACCAGCGACCAGATCGGCTGAAACAGGCAGAAGAGAGAAGAGAGTGCGCAGACGGCGACGAGCCCGAAGAGACTCAGGCCCGCGAAGATCTCGGGCATCTCACACGTCCATCTCGCGCACGCCCTTTTCCGCACGCCGCTTCTCGACCAGACCACGGATCTGGTTTCGCAGCATTTCGGCGTCGGTGATCGCGCGCAGTCGAAGCTCTGGATGACTCCGGTCCGAAGTGGTGAGCACCACGTGGGCCCGCCCGAAGAAGCGCAGGAGCACCGGAATCTCGAGGCGAGAATCCTTCACGCGATACAGCTCGACCTCGTCGATGCGCTTCGAGAGCACCCCCGTCGCCACGTTCAACCGTTCGTTGGTCAGCGTGTACCTCGTGCACGCCAGCTCGAGCCAGCGCCACGCGGCCACCACCACGGGCACGACCAGCCAGACGAAGAGCCCGCATACGACGAAGGTCCCGAGCAGATCGATAGGAGAGGGTTTCCCCTCCCAGACGACGTTCTCTTCTTCCATTGCCTGGCTCTCCCCTCGTCACTCTCGGGCGCGGGGCCCTGCCGGGGTCATCGGACGGCCGTTTCCCCGACTTGAACCAAGTGCCGGGATCGTCGCGCTGGTTTCCAGGCGCGTAGCGGAACTCCCCGGTGCCGCTCACCTGGCGGTAGCGGCGGTCGAGGTCGTCGGTGGTGCCTCCATCCTCGTCGACGTCGAAATGGAGTCACAGCGGGTCGGAGCCTCTCGTGTAGGCGGGATCGTCCGTGTCGTCGGACAGCATGTTGACGAGGACGTAGAGGCGAACCATGGAAGCAGAGCCGTCGCCGGCGATCTCGACCGTCGCGGAGACCTCGAAGGTGTTGTCCTGCGCGGCGGCCGTGGTCGCGAGGCCAACGACCGCGAGATCGGCTGCGCGCCCCTCTGGCCCGCTTACGGGCGGCGGGACGCCTCCGGTTCCGAGGACCCTCGCTCAGCGCGCCGCGAGAGCGAGCTGCGCCGCACGGCGCAGGTCCCACTGCATCAGCGGGCGCAGCAGCGGCGGTGCGAAGCGCGACACCAGGTGCCAGGGCGGCGCGAGCCGCAACTCGATCGTGAGGTCGATCCGCGTCGTGTCCGGCACGTCGCCGTCCGCGAAGACCAGCCGCAGGTCGATCTCGGCGCGACGCGAGCGGCCTCGCTCAGCCCAGCTTCGGCCCGCCACGCATTCCGTGATCTCCATCTCGAAGGCGCCGAAGCCGCGCGCCTGCTCGCGCCACATCATGCCGGGGCGCGGCTCGCCCCCGGAGATCATCTCGAGCGAGACGAGGCTCGACTGCCAGCGCAGGCGGTTGCGGGGATCGGCGAGGAACCGGAACAGGGCGTCGCGCGGCGCCGGCAGCGCGATCGAGAAGCCGGTCCTCATGGCGCGTGACTCATGGCCGTCGCGTCAGGCCTCGCGCGCATCCGCCGGGGGATGGAGGCGGCGGTAGAGATCGAGGTACTCGTCGAGCGTCGTCTCGCCGTCGCCGTTCGCGTCGCTCTCCTCGAACGAGACGCCGTAGCCCTGCAGGCCGGCGTGCTCGTACTCGGCGCGAGTCAGGGTGCCGCCGCCGTCTTCGTCGGCGGCCTCGAATAGGTGCTGCACGCGGGCCTCGGCGCTGGCGGCGCAGCCCTCGCCGGCGGAGGCCGGGCCGGCAACGAGAACGGAGAGAAGGACGAAGAGAAGAAGCGTCCGCATCCTGGAGCGTCCTTTCTGAGTGGAGCCTTGCGACTCTCGGGCGCTTCCCGAGAGTATGCGACGGGCGGTGGGTGTCAAAAGGAGGAGGAGGAGCGATCAGATCCCTCGCCGTGTTCGGAATCGAGAGCTCGGCGCGGGCAAGAACGGGGGGTGCAGACAGGACGCGAGCGACGGGCGATCCACGCGACACACCGTGATGTCGGAGACGTCCTGGTGAACGCCGCGGAGAGGACGCTCGCGATCGTCGGATCGGTGACGAAAGTCTCCACGAAGGATCCGGCGGCATCGCCAGCGTGCTGGTGAAAGCGCCGGGGGAACCGGCTTGTCTCGCCGTCCCTGCCTGGCGTAGCCTGAACGGAATCGCTGGCCCGACCCGATGGTCCTGCTCGTTGCGACCAGCACGCCGCAGGAGGTGAGACCCTCGCGTTTCCCGTGGCCGCGGGCCGCTCGCCCTCGTCCCGTGTCACCCTGCGGAGGACCCATGCCGCTGCGAACGTTGGCAGTCTTGTGGATCTGTCTCCTGCCGTTCGCCAGTCCCGCGGACGAGCTGGTGTTGGCGAACGGCGACACCCTGCGCGGCGAGATCGTCGAGTGGGCCGTCGACTACGTGGTGATCGAGCATCCTCAGCTCGGCCGCGTCCGCCTGACGCTCGACCAGCTCGCGCTCGACACCGGGAAGCCACCGAATCCGGGCTTGCTCGGGAGCAGCTTCCTGCGCGGCTGGAACCGGCGCATCAACCTGGGAATGAACGGCGAGCAGGGCGACGGAGGTTCGCTCAACGTGACCGCCGGCCTCGACTTCGGCTACCAGGACGACTGGACTCGTTGGAGGATCAACGGCCGCTACCTGTTCCAGGACTCCGAAGGCGAAGACGACGACAGCAACAACTCGCGGCTCGACCTGCGTCGCGACTGGCTCGACCCGGACTCGCGCTGGTTCCGGAGGCTCCTGGGTCGACACCAGTTCGACGACTTCGAGTCTTGGAAGAATCGCCTCACTCTCTTCGGCGGACCCGGCTACCACGCGTTCCACACGACCACCCACAAGCTCGACGTCGCCGTGGGACCGGGCTTCAGCCGCGAGTTCGGAGACAGTCAGTCGAACCGGGGACTGGCGGGGCTGTCGCTCGACTACAGCTGGTTCCTCACCGAGTTCCTCGAGTTCCATGGCACCAACTACCTGTTCTTCGAACTCGCTCCCGACGCGGGAAGCTTCCAGAACTTCAGCCGGCTGGTCTGGACCGTCGCGCTGACCGATCGCCCCGGCCTGAGCCTGAACCTGACCCTCGAGAACGAGTACGACAGCAATCCCGAGCCCGACGACCAGGCGAACGACCTCAAGTACTTCCTGACGCTCGGGCTCGACCTGTGACGGGGGATCGCCGCGTCAAGGGCCTTCCGCGGCCGCGGCGGCACCTTCGGTAATCACGCCGACGTCGCGGGCATAGGCGTTCCAGAGCCCGATCAGCTCCTGCAGCTTCGCGGGAGATCGCTTCGCCCGGTCGAAGAGTTCGCTCGGATCGCGGTCGAGCCGGTACAGCCGCCACTCCCCGGTGCCGAGGGGCGGAGCCATGCGGACTGCCTTCCAGACCCCTTGGCGCAGCGCGCGATCGCCGTCGAGCTCGAAGCCGAGCGCCCGCACCTCGCCGCGCCCGCCGAGCACCCCCCTCCAATCCGCGCCGTCCGCGCCAGCGGCGCCGGCGAGGAGCGGCACGAGCGAGCGACCGTCGAAGAGAAGCCGTTTGCGTCCCGCCACGCGGTCGGGTGCAGCAACGTCCGCCAGCTCCAGCACGGTGATCGGAAGATCCGTCACGTGGAGCACGGCGTGGCTGACCTTCCCCCGCACGACCCCGGGCCCGCTCACCAACAGGGGCGAGCGCACGCCGCCCTCGGCGAGGGTGCGCTTGAACATGCGGAACGGAGTGGCGCTCACCTGGCCCCAACCGGCGCCGAGCTCGACGAACGAGCCC
>CAYOHN010000283.1:0-5029 GCA_964403735.1 uncultured Spirochaetales bacterium
GCAAGGTTCGGTGAAGCTTCTCCTCGATGAGTCGCTTCCCCAGGATCTTCGGCTCCACCTCTCAGACCACGAGGCAGTCACGGTTCCGTTCCGCGGGTGGGCTTCCAAGCGAAACGGCGAGTTCCTCCGCCTCGCCAGTCCAGAGTTCGACGTTTTCATCACGGCCGACCAGCACCTCGAGCACCAGCAGAACATCGGGCACTTCGACATCGCGGTGGTCGTCCTCGTGGCGCCGTCGAATCGCCTTGCCGACTTGCTGCCGTTGTTGCCCAACGTGCTCGAGCTTCTTGCCTCGGTTCGCACTGGTCGCATCTACCGGGTTTCGGTCTGACGGCAATGGAGCTGACGTCCCTTGCTCTCGAGCCACGTCGGTGGCTCGTGCCATCATCGGGCATGCAGAGCGGCGCCGGGTTTGCCGTCAAGTCGGGCCGCAGCTCGTCGCCAAGCCGTTAGCCGGCGTCCCGTCCGGCGCTCGAAGCGAGTTCTTGGAGTGGCCCACGCAGGTCTTCTCGGAAGGTCTCTTCGCCACGATAGAGATACCCGCGACCTCCCCGATTCACCCAAGCCTCCACACAGTGAGGCTTGTTGTCGATGAGTAGCGCTTCGAAAGGACGAATCTCTCCGACAAAATGCTCGAGCGCGCGCTCAGCGAGAATTCCCTTGTCCAGGGTGTGCTGTTCCCATGACGTGACGATGGGACGAAAGATGCTTGCTAGACGATAGCGCGGAACGACCAGCGAGGAGAAGCCGTCGGGATTGATGGTGACGAGCGCTCGAGGGAGCGTAGACCTTCTTGCGATCGAGAACGGCGCCTCGAAGAACCGGATGTTCGAACAGCAGTAGGCTACGTGTCTATCCACCCGCTCGCGGTGGAGGCCCAGGTAGGCTGCGACTGCCGAAATCACGTCGGCGATGTTGATCTCGCCGAGATTCCAGGCATCCGCGAGTTCGCCGCCGGCGATCCGAGACCATGCCTCAGGCCACTCGGGCACGCCTTCGAGTGGTGTCAGCATCCACCTCTCGTCGGCAAGCGTGTCTCCGAAATCCCAAAGGACGCACTTCAGCATCTATTGGTCCGGCTAACTGCTTCTTCGGCATCGAGGATGGCGCCGAGTTCGGCCAGGTCTCGCACGATCCAGTCCGGCCGAGCGTCCGGCGCGCGGGCGCGCGCAGCCGCGGGATCCGCGACACAGCGGGTCACCCAGACGGTGCGGATGCCGAGCGAGGCGGCGCCGACGATATCCGCCGCGAGGTTGTCGCCGACGTGCAGCGCTTCGTCCGGGCGCACGCCGAGGCCGGCGAGCGCCGCTTCGAAGATCTCGGGTCGCGGCTTGCGAAGTCCCACATCGTGGGAGATCGCGAGCGTGTCGAAATGCTCGCGCAGGCCTGCGCCCTCGAGGATCGCCAGCGCCGAGGGCGTCCAGCTCCAATTGGAGCAGAGCGCGAGGCGCACGCGGCGGCGCAGCGCCGCCAGCAGCTCCCGGTGGTGGGCAGGCGTGCGGGCCAGACCGACGAGCATCCCCATGTGCGCACCGGTGAGTTCGCCCGCGAGCAGGCCGTCCGGGTCCGAGATCCCGAGTCCTTCGAGCAGCAGAGCGAAGCGAACGGGCGTCGGGAACTCCCGCCCCTCGGCGTAGGTCGCGCCGCGTCGTCGACCATCGACGTCCGCCAGAGCCTTCGTGAAGGTCTCGAAGTCGATGTCGGCGTGCCGGCAGAGGACGGCATGCACGACGCCCGCGGTCGTCGGAATCTGGCGCCCGGCGACCGGGTGCCGCGGTAGGCCGGCCAAGGGCAGATCGACGAGGGTGTCGAAGAGGTCGAAGAGGACGGCGCGGATCACTGTGCGTATCGCCGCGGGGGCCCGGATCGAAGGGCCGCCGGCGGGCCGAAGCGCTCGTCGTTCGGCGCCGTGGAGGAAGCGTCCATCGATCCGAAGTCTGCCCCGCTTCGCATGTGGCGGCCACTCGTCTTAGCATCCGCCGGGGGGGGCACGAGACGTGATCGAGCTCGAACGAGTCGGCCGGCGCTGGGGCGACGTGGTCGCCGTCGACGGCGTCTCTCTGTGCGTCGCGCCGGGGGAGCTGGTGGCGCTCGTCGGCGGATCCGGGTCCGGCAAGACGACGACGCTCAAGATGGTGAATCGCCTCATCGAGCCCTCGAGCGGCATCGTGCGCATCGCCGGCCGCGATGTGCGCAGCGTGCCGGGGCCCGAGCTGCGCCGGGGCATCGGGTACTGCTTCCAGCAGATCGGTTTGTTTCCGCATCTCAGTGTCGGCGAGAACGTGGCCGTCGTGCCCGCGCTGCTCGGCTGGGACGCCGGCCGCACGCAGCGCCGCGTGGCGGAGCTCCTCGGCTGGCTGGAGCTGCCGCTCGAGCTGGCGGACCGCGCGCCCTCGGAGCTGTCGGGCGGCCAGCAGCAGCGGGTCGGCATCGCGCGCGCACTCGCGGCGGAACCGGACATCCTGCTGATGGACGAGCCGTTCGGCGCGCTCGATCCGATTACCCGGGACACCCTCCAGCAACGCTTTCAGGAGATCCGGCAAACGCTTGGAATCACGACGCTCTTCGTGACTCATGACATGGCCGAAGCGCTGCGGCTGGCGGATCGGGTCGCGGTGCTCGATGGCGGGCGGCTGGTGCAGCTCGACACGCCGCGCGGGTTGCTGCGGGCGCCCGCCAGCGGAGTCGTCGAGCAACTGCTCGAGACGCCGCGCCGGCAGGCCGCCGAAGTCGACGCACTGCTGATGGATGACGCCTGATGCGGGACCACGCCTGATGCGGGAGCTACTGGCAGATCTGCCGGTCTACACCGCGGCGCACCTGCAGTTGTCGCTGGTGGCGCTGGGACTCGCCGCGACAGTGAGCGTGCCGCTCGGGATCTGGGCGAGCCGACGACCGGGGATCGCGCCGTCGGTGCTCGGGACCGCGGGCGCGCTGCAGACGATTCCGAGTCTGGCGTTGCTGGCGTTCATGGTGCCGGTGCTCGCGGCGCTCGGCTCCTGGACCTCGCGGGTGCTCGGATTCGAGATTGCAGCGATTGGTCGCGGACCGGCGCTGCTGGCGCTGTCGCTGTACGGAACGCTGCCGATCCTCCAGAACACCGTCGCCGGACTGGCCGGTGTCGATCCCGCCGTGCGCGAGGCCGCGACGGCGATGGGTATGACCGACCGACAGCGGCTGCGCCGGGTCGAGCTGCCGTTGGCGCTGCCGGTGATGGTGGCGGGGCTGCGGACGGCGGCCGTCTGGGTGGTGGGAACCGCGACGCTGGCGACGCCGGTGGGCGCGGCGAGCCTGGGACATTTCATCTTCAGCGGCCTCCAGACGCGCAACTACGCCGCCGTGTCGGTCGGTTGCTTCGCCGCCGCGCTGCTGGCGATCGCCCTCGAGCGGACGATTCGTCTGCTCGAACGTGGCGTCGCGACGCGCCGGCGCGGACTCGTCGTCGGCGGCGTCGCAGCGATCGCGAGCCTCGCGTTGCTGGCCCAGGTTCCGCTCGCGAGCGGTCGCGGCGACACCGGCTCGAGGCCGATCGTGATCGGCGCCAAGAACTTCACCGAGCAGTACGTCCTCTCGGAGCTGCTGGCCGGCTGGATCGAGCGCGAGGCTGGCGGCGTCCCGACGGAAGTGCTCGCGTCGCTCGGGTCCACGGTGCTCTTCGATGCGCTGCGCGCGGACGAGGTCGACGTCTACGTGGATTACACGGGCACGCTGTGGGCGACGGTGCTCGGCCGCAGCGGCGCGAACCCGGGGCGTGAGGCGATGCTCGACGAGGTTCGCCGTGTGCTCGCCGCCGACTACGGGATCGAAGTCGCGGCCGCGCTCGGCTTCGAAAACGCGTACGTTCTGGCGATGCAGCGGACCCGCGCGCGCGAGCTCGGCATCACGAGCGTATCCGAGCTCGCGCGAGAGGCGCCTAGGCTCGAGCTCGGCGCCGACTACGAGTTCCTCGCGAGGCCCGAGTGGCGGGCCTTGGCCGAGAGCTATGGACTCTCGTTCCGCGCGTCGCGCAGCATGGATCCGTCGCTGATGTACGAGGCGCTGGTCCGCGGGCAGGTCGACGTGATCAGCGCGTTCTCCAGCGACGGGCGGATCGCGGCGCTCGATCTCGTGTTGCTGCGCGAGGAGCGCGGCGTGATCCCGCCGTACGACGCCGTCGTGCTCGTGGGACCGCGTCTCGCGCGCGAACGCCCGGAGGTGATGCGCGCGCTACGGGATCTCGACGGCGCGATCGATGCCCGGACGATGCAGCGCCTCAACGGGCTCGTCGATGAGTCGGGTCGCTCGCCGCGGGCCGTCGCGCTCGGATGGCTCGACGAGCGATAGACCTCGTTCGCGAGCGCTGCCGGGAGCTCCCGGATAGCAGTGCCAGGCCCAGCAGGATCAGCGCGCTCGTGCCGGGCTCCGGCGTCGCGTGCGCGCTGGCGGTGGCGTCCGGCAGAGGCCCGAGTCCTGCCTCGCGGGAAAACAGGTCCTGCATTTCCGGCGCGGCCAGCAGGCGCTCGGCCGCGAACAGATCCCACGCGAGCCGCGCGGCCGGTCGCGGAGCGGCGGCATCGGGCGGCGCGGCGGATACGACGAGAACGAACGCGATCGCAGCCACGATCCGTTGCGACACGGCAATCCCCTCCACGGCCGTTCGTGGTCGAGGACACCATCGGCGCAGTCCGGCAAACAGCTGAGCTGGGGCGGAGAAGGTTGACGAACGAACCCGGCCCCGATGTCAACTTCTGGGGCGAAGGGGCCACGTGAGGGGGACGAGGAGGCAGAGCAGGGCGACGGCGGCGTGGGCCGGGGGGACATCGGCCGCGTTGGCGACGACGAAGGAGACGAGCGCGGCGCCGGCGGCGACGAGGGGGGCGATGAGCAGCATCGGTCGGATCTCGCGGCGACGAGAAAGATCTGCTCGCGCGCGACGACCCAGAGGCCGATCAACGCCAGCAGCATGACGATGGCACCGCCCGCCATGCCGAGTCGGTCCGAGACACCACCAGACCGGGTCCTCGAAGACCTCGTCGCATCGCGCGGATCA
>CAYOHN010000284.1:0-5027 GCA_964403735.1 uncultured Spirochaetales bacterium
GATCTCGGCCAGCAGCACCTCCGGCTTCGCATCCCCGATCCCCGCGGCGAGCCGCGCGCGGTCGAGGGACTCGCCCCGCTCCAGCACGAAGCCGCGTGCGCGGGACAGCGCGCCGTCGATGTCGGGACGATTCACGCGCGCAGCAGCAGGCCGCTGAGATAGCGACCCTCGGGATGATCGAGCGACACCGGGTGATCCGTCGGTGCGCCGAGCTCGGCCAACACCGTGAGCGGTCGGCCGGCGTCGAGCGACGCGCCGAAGGCGACCTTGCGAAAGAGATCCGGCCCGACGTGATGCGAGCACGAGAACGCCAGCACCAGCGCCTCCGGCGCGGCGAGGCGCAGCGCGCCGAGCAGCACGTCCTTGTACGCGCGCGCGGCGCGGTCCACGTCCGCCTGGCGGCGCGCCAGCGGCGGCGGATCGACGATCAGCAGGTCGTAGCGACCCTCGTCGCGGCGGACGAAACGGAACACGTCGTCGCGTTCCAGCCGCAGCGGCAGCGACACCAACCACGGCTCGAAGTTGCGTTCGGCGATCGCCAGCGCTTCGACGGAGCTGTCGACGACGGTCACCGCCGCGGCGCCGCCGTGCGCGGCCGCGACGGCGAAGCCGCCGGTATACGCAAAGAGATCCGCCACGCGACGATCGCGTGCGAGGCGTTGCACGAGATCCCGCGCGTCGCGTTGATCGAGATAGAAGCCGGTCTTCTGCCCACCGCCGGCGTCCACCCAATAGCGCCGGCCGCGCTCGGTGATCGCCACTGCTTCCGCCGGCGCGTCGCCCCACAGCGACGCCTGGTGCGCCGCCATGCCCTCGCGGCGCGCCGCCGCGGCATCGGGTCGCTCGAAGCCCGCCGCGGCGCCGGTCGCCGCGCGCAGCGTCTCGGCAATGAGCGCTCGGCGCGCATCCATCCCGGCCGTCGAGAGACGCACGACGACCAGCTCTCCGTAGCGGTCCGCGACCAACCCCGGCAGACCGTCGCCTTCGCTGTTCACGAGCCGCACCGCATCGGTGTCGGCGAGCAGCGGATCCGTCGCGCGCCGCGCCACCGCGGCCTCGATGCGCGCGGCCACCAGCCCCTCGTCCGGCGCGTCCTTGTCGAAGGTCAGCATGCGCACGCGGATCTGCGACGCCGGCGACCAGTGCCCGTGGCCGAGCGTCTCGCCCTCGTCCGACTGCACGCGCGCCCAGGCGCCGGCCGCCGCCTCCCCTTCCACGCGTGCGACGGCACCAGACAACACCCAAGGGTGCCGGCGGCGCACCGAACGATCCCGGCCGGGATGAAGAATGACGTCGAGCACGGGCGTACGATCCCGCATTGGAGGCGGCGCGTCCAACCGAGGACGGACGACGGAGGACGGACGGCGCGGACACGCCCGAGCTTTCCCACCGAGGGAATCGCGGGGACGACGGGGGCGATCATCCTGGCGCGGTCTACCCGGGAGGTCGCTGCTTTGTCCGTCACCACACGGATCGCTTGGATCGTGCTGCTCCTCGTGCCGCCCCTCCAGTGGGCGCTCGAGCGCAGTCTCGCGTGGCCCGTGGCGCCGTCGCGGATGCTCGCGATCGCGCTGTGGCTGGCGGCGTGGGGACCCATCACGGCATGGGCGGCCGGGCGCGCCGGGCCGCGCTGGCGATCCCGACCGCTGCGAACGCCGTCGCTGGTGCTCGCCCCGCTGGTCGGCGCCGCGCTCCTGCTCGGTGTCGTGCGGCTCTCCGGCGGACCCTTCGGCCCGGTCCCGGGCGGGCGACTGCGCGGCGTCGAGAGCGCCGAGCGCCAGCCGGATTGGCGCCACACCGATGCCCTCCGCTACGTCGCGCTCGAGCTCGCCAGCGGGCGCTCACTCGAAATGCTGTGCGTGCGCGAAGGGCCCGACCTCTACGTCGCGGCGAACTACCCGGAGACCAAACGCTGGCCGCACGAGGTGCGGCGCGCACCGGACGTCGTCGTGCGGGTCGACGACACGCTCTACCTGCGGCGCGCGGTCTTCATCGACGACGACGCCCGGCGCCGCGCGCTGCTGGCCGCGATGAACGCCAAGTACGGCTTCGACGTCTCGCTCGGCACCGGGCGCGCCTGGTTCTTCCGCCTGGACCCGCGGATTCCGCCGCGCGGCCCCGGATCGCGAGACCGAGCAGGCCCGAGCCCAGCAGGAGGACCGTCCCCGGCTCCGGGATCACCGTGATCGAGAACGCCGTCGCGATCGAGCGCTCGCCGAGATCGAGCGCGAATCCGCCGGTGTCGAGCAGATCGAGGCCGGCGAACGTCCACGACTCCTCGATGACGGCGATGACGTCGATGTCGAAGCTGAGGCTCGCCCCCATCGTGCTGGAGAAGGTGTTGTCGAGCGCGAGGTCGAGGAAGCCGAAGTCCCAGATCCCCGGCTCGGCCAGAGCGACGTCCAGGAAGGACATCCCGGCCGTGAGCGCGAGGGGAAGGACGCCGTTCGTCCCGGTCGTCTGGTTCTCGTAGGCGAGCAGGCCGGTGAGCTCGTCGAGCCGAAAGCGGCTGGTTTGCGTCGCGTTGATGTTCGCCTGCGCGCTGGCGAGCGAGCCGAACGACGGTCCGACGCCCGCTACCGAGACGGAGTCGCTGCCACTGCGGGTGACGCCGAAGCCCGGCGTGGCCGACGAACCGGTGTCGAGCGACCAATCCTGGCAGTAGAAGCAGAAGTCCCAGCGGCTGCCGAACGGGATCCGGTCGACATAGCCGGTGAGGTCTGCACTGACACCCAGCGACGTCGAGAAGCTGCCCGCCGTGGGCGTGAAGCCGACCGCGATCGAGCTGGTGCCCGGCGCGGAGAGCCGGTCGTCGTAGTTCGCGTGCAGCGTCCCGCTGACGTTCGCGGCCACCGATCCGGACGACGCGCTGAAGTCGTACGCGACGCCGAGACCCGGCGTGATCTGGACGCCGAACGCTCCGGTCACCTGCGGAATCCCGGCCGAGCCGTCCGCGCCGAACGAGCTGCTCGTCTTGCCGGGGCCCCACAAGCTCGGCGTCGGGCTGCCGGTGGCGAAGCTGAGGCCCTGGGAGAACGCCGCCGGCGTGGCCGAGGCCACGCTCGCGGGCAGGGACAGGAAGCAGGCGGCAGCCAGAGTCAACACAGTGTGGCGTCGATCGCGGATCATGAGGAGTCTCCCGTTGGGTCGGACCGCGGAATGCGGATCCGACCCCCGCACCTTGCCGGGATGGCGGCTCGGTGAAAATCCGCCGTCCGGGCTATGCCGAACGGCATAGGGGCGGCCGGACGCGCCGCACGTCCGGCAGCGCAGCCGCATCGCGAACGCAACTCTGCGGTAGCTCTGGCCGCGGATCCTCAGCGCGCGTTCTCAGCGCCGAGATCGTCGGAAAAAGGATTCAGTCGCAGCCGAGCGCGGCCGAAACAGGAAGGGACGCGAGGCCCGAGCGCTGGCAACGGAGCCATGGCAGTTCCTCCGGCGTGCTGGGAGTCGATCATGTTCCACCTACCCTCTTCGCTCGCCGCTGTCGCCGCGAGTGCAGCCCTGTGTCTCGCGGCACCCGCCGCCGCGCTGCCGATCGTCGATGGCGATTTCTCCGGCCTCAGCGGCGCCGAGGCGATCGTCGACTTCGACGAGATCGCGCTCACGCCATTCCAGCAAGTGACCAGCGAGTTCGCTGCGCTCGGCGTCTCGTTCTCGCCGAATGTCTGGTTCGAGGACACGCGCTTCTTCGCCAACTTCGACGGCGCGAGCCTCGCGAACTTCCGGTCGAGCGCCGCACCGGGCGGTGCGCTTCCGCCGATCGCGTTCACGCTCTCCTTCAGCGCCGTCATGAGCGACTTCGCGGCGTTCTTCGCGACGAACACCGGCAACACGATCACGCTCGAGGCCTTCCTCGGCGCGAGTTCCGTCGAGACGCTGGCGTTCACCGACACCGCCTGTTGTGACGGACACGTGCTCGGCTTCTCGCAGATCGAGTTCGACTCGATCCAGGTCAGTGGAACGGATCTCGTCATCCTCGACGAGTTCCACTTCGAGAACACGGCGCCGCCGGTGATTCCGGAGCCGAGCACGAGTGCGCTGCTGCTCCCCGGCCTCTTCGGGCTCGCCCTCTTCGGCCGCCGTCGTCCGAGCTAAGGTTCTCCCGGGCACAGCGCCTCGTGGCGGTCGCCCGCAGGAGGACCCTGGTGCCGACGCGAGAGGCCGACGCGCCGATCGAGCTGCGGTCGCCGCACGGCACGATCCGGCTCAAGTGGCACAAGCTCCGGCAGCGGCTCGACGACGCCCCGTTCGATCGGCACAACCTCGCGCTCGGGCTCGCGGCCGGCGCGAGCCTGGAAGTCGACCTCCAAGCGCTCGCGTGTGGCCGTTTCGTCTGCCTGCACGACGCCGAGCTGGAGAGTGAGACGACCGGCGCGGGACCCGTGGTCGGGATCGACGCGGACGCGGTGAAGCGCCTGCGGATGCGCGAAGGCGGCGCGCCTCCGCTGTTGCTGGACGAGCTGGTCGACCTCGTGCAGCACGGTCCGACGCATCCGGCGGCGCGCGTGCAGCTCGATCTCCAGCCGAGCGCGACGGCGCTGGACGCAGCGCGCATCGCCGGGTTCGAGGCGGCATTGCGCGGGTGCGGCGAAGCGTTCGTCCTCAGCGGCTACGACTGGGACGCCGTCTCGCGCCTCGGCGCCGGCGTGGCCGGACTCGCGCTCGGCTACGACCCGTCGCGTCGGGTCCGCGACGGCGTCGAGGACGTCGTCTCGTTCGTGCGCGACCACGCGCCGGCCGCGGAGGTGTTGTACCTGCACTTCGCCATCGTCCGCCGCTCGCAGCAACAGGGCGACGGCCTCGTGCGGCGACTCGCGGACCTCGGCTACCGGATCGATTGCTGGACGCTCGACCACGGACGCACGAACGCCACGGACAACCTGCGATCAACCATTGCGGCCGGCTGCCACGAGGTCACGACGAACACGCCGCTGGCGTGGCGCTCGGAGTCGTCGCTCGCGATGTAGGCCCGCCGTCAAGAAAGGGGCCGGGTTGGATTCGTCAACTTTTCCTTTGGAAAAGTT
>CAYOHN010000285.1:0-5016 GCA_964403735.1 uncultured Spirochaetales bacterium
GAGCCGTCAACCAAGGGGCCGGGTTCATCCGTCAACTTTTCCGGAGGAAAAGTTGACGGATGAACCCGGCCCCTTGGTTGACGGCTCGTCGCCAGATCTCGGCAAGCCGCTCGTCGTCGCGGTGAACGGCCATTGCCGCGACAGGTCGGTTGGGTCCACGCGATGGAGCTGCTGCTGACGGCGTAGCCGATCGATGCGGCACGGGCGGCGGCGATCGGCTTCGTGAACGAAGTGGTCCCCGCGCACGAGCTGCGATCGCGCGCGCTGTCCGCGAGACACGACGCGGTGTCCGCGAAGTGCTGGGCCTGCCGCTGGGAGAGGCCTGGCGCCGACAGGAGAAAATCGACCGGCCTCTGCGCCGCACGGAAGACGCCGCCGAAGGCGCTCGCGCATTCGCCGAGGAGCGCGCGCCGGTGTGGAAGGGCCGCTGACGCGATGCGGGCAGCGGCGTTACGCCGCGACCGTCCATGCCAGGATCAACTGGGCGCCGAAGTACAGCGGTAGGCCCCATGCCTTGTTCGTGAAGCTTCTCTTCACGAACCGCTGTCGCGCGACCGCCAGGTCCGACAGGTAGAAGGCGAACGCGCCGACGAAGATCGCGGGCATTCCGGCCCGTCCTACCGTTCCGGCTGCGCAGACGAGCATCGCCGAGATCACCACGACGTACGCGAGGACGGGCCGACGCATCTTCTCCGGGACGTGGACGAGCAGCCTTCGCAGCACCACCAGGCCCATCGCCAACACGGCGAACATCGCGACCGCGACGGTGATGAGATCGAGGCCCCGCACCGCGAACGCGAACGTGTAGGCCAAGTGTCCGAGCAAGAAGCTGCCGAGGCCGGCGAGGAATGCCCGCGGCGACTGCTTCGGAATCAGCAGGACGTCGCCGAGTGCGGACCACACGAGACCGACGAAGATCCAGAGACCGTACGGCGTCTCCAGCGCGCCGTTGGCCCACGCCGCGCCGACGAAACCGGCCGCGGCGAGCGGCTTGGTGATCCATACGCCGGGTTGCCAACTCGCGCGTTCCGCAGCGAGCAGCGCTGCGGTCGCGGCGATGGTGAAGAGCGCGAACGGCCACACGGCGCCGGACTCTAGCCGGCGGCGGGAGCAGGACGCGAGCCCTCAGGATCGGCTCGGCGCTTCGGCCTCTCCGCGCGGCAAGGCGCAGCGTCCGCTCTCGCAAGCGTGATCGGGACGGCCGGTGAGCCGTAGCCGGTTGCGTGCGAACCAGCGATAGCCCGCATCGGCGAGGACGCGCAGGCCCGGCCAGCTCGTCCACGCAAGAGCCCAGCCGAGACCCACGGCGGCGTAAGCGCGGCGGAAGACCTCGACCCCCTCGACTAGCGTTCCGTCCGGCAACAGGCCGTGGATGCGCGCCATCAGCGCGCCGTGCGACTGCCCATAGCGTGACGGGTCGAAGTCCGGCGCCGCGATGTCGTCGAAGCCGATCCGGCCGCGGCCGCGGTCGAGCCGGCGCAGCATGGCGACCTCGAGCGCGCACAGGGGACACTCGCCGTCGAAGAGCAGGGTGATCTCGGGGGTCATCGGGAATCCTTCAGGGAATGGGAAGTGTCGGAGGCGCGCTTCGGAAACCAGGGAAAGAAGCTCGGCGTGCGCTCGATGTATTCGCGATAGCCAGGGCGCGACTTCGCGAGTCCGTGCTCGAGCATCGGAACGCCGGAAACGCGCAGCAGCAGAAAGCTCATCAGCGCCGGCGCGATGATCGTCAGCGGGCCGTACGGCGTGGACGCAGAGACGATCCACAGGCCCCACCACGCCAGGAAGTCGCCGAAATAATTCGGATGCCGGGTGTAGCGCCACAGGCCGCGATCCATCACGCGGCCGCGCTGGGCCGGGTCTGCCTTGAAACGAGCGAGCTGGAGGTCGCCCACCCCTTCGAAGAACAGCCCGACCGCAAACACCGCGACGCCGAGGACGTCGAGCCCGCCGAGCGGCGCTGCTCCCGGCCAAAGCGCCGTCGCCTGCAGCGGCAGCGAGATCACCCATTGAAGAGCGCCCTGCAGCGCGAAGACCGTCGCCAGGCTGACGAGCGCGAAGCGGGTGCCGTGGTGCCGGCGCATGCGCGCGTAACGCGGATCCTCGCCGTGGCCCCAGTTGCGCCACAGCAGATAACCACCGAGTCGCAGCGCCCAGAGCGACGTCAGACCGAGCAGCAGGGCAGCGCGAGAATCCCGCGCCGGCGCCAGCGCGAACGCCACCGCAGCGATCCCGGCGAAACCGGGGCCCCACCAGATGTCGACGATGCTCACATTGCGGCGGACGAGGCTCACGAGCCACAGCACGAACATCGCGCCGAATGCGAACCCCGCCGTCGCGAGCAGCGTTCCTCCCGGACTCAGGACCCGGCCTCCCGGTGCCACGGGGAGCCGAAATGTTCCCGGATCCGCGCGAAGCGATAGTCGAAGATCGCCGCCAGCGCGGCGCGGACACCGAGCGCATGGGCGATTCCCCCGAGCGGCCCGAACGGCAGCGCGTAACGGACCCCGTCGGCCATCCATACGCCCCCGTCGCACGTACGGAAACGGTGCGAGTGCTCCCACAGCGCGTACGGTCCGTGCTCCTGAACGTCGATGAAACCGTTCGGCGGGTCCCATTTGGCGATTCGCGTCCGCCAACGCACGGGGACCCCGGCGAGACGGAGCTGGTATTCGATGCGCGCGTCGCTGCGCATCTCGATCGGCAACGGCGAGACGATGCGGAAGCGCAGCCACGGCGGCGTGATCGCGTCGAGATTGGCGGCGTCGCCGAAGAATCCGACGACGCGTTCGAGCGCTGCCGGAATCCACTGCTCCCGCTCGAGCACGTGGATCTTCACGCGGCACTCCTCGAGGTCGCCGAGTGCGGAAGCAGCGCAGCGTGCTCCTCGAGCCAGACGTCGAGTCGCGCCCAGTGGTCGAGGATCCAGTCGATGCGCGCCTCGCGCTCGGTCGGAATGTCGGCTGCCCGAATCCGCTCGAAGCGCACCTGCACGCGGGTTCCGACGAGCGTTCCCTTCCACACGTCGGGGAGCGTGCGGACGCCTTCGAAGCCGGTGTGGACCGCGAACACGACGTCGGCCTCCGGCGCAGCCTCGAGCAGTGCCAGCACGCCGCCGAGGCGCGGTGGCAGCAGCCACTGGAGCGCCTGCGCGCGCTCCAGCAGCTTGGGATCCGCGGAACGCGCGAGCCGGTCGATGACCGCACGGCGTCGTTCGGGCGTCCAGCGCGTTCCTTCCGGGTACAGCTGCACGCCCTCGTCGGGCCCGAGGCTTTCGCCGAGCGCGCGGACGGCCTCGGTCTGCGCGGCATCGCGGGTTCCTCGCCGCACGAACGCATTCGGGAGTCGCTGGCCGACGACGTCGAGGCACGGATCCCACAGCAGCTCGCGCTTCATCACGTAGCGCAGGCGGAGTCCCGTCCGACTCGAGACCAGCACGGCGGGCAGCAGTGTGTCCGCCACGCTCGCGTGTCGCATCAGCAGCAGGATGGGCCCCGGCAGCAGCACGTCCGCGCCCTCGATGTCGACGCGCATGCCGAAGAGCCATCGTGCGCCGCCGAAGAGGGCCCGCGCCCAGAGGCATTGCAGTGAGAAGTTCGCGTGGTCATAGCGAGTTCCGAGGAAGGGTCGGAGCAGCCAGACCCCGGCAGCGGCGACGAGACCCACGGCCTCCATCGCGAAATACCAGGCCAGCATCGCCACCGTCCGCGTGAGCGCCAAGCGGTTGCGCAGTGCGACGTCGGCGACGAGCGCCAGCGGAATCAGCAGCGGGAGCAGCACGCCGAACGCCGCCGCGATCACGAGATATCCCGGGATCGTGAGGGCGCGGCGGCGCCAACGAGCAGAGACGGATTCGCGGTGCGGACGGATGGGCGTCATGTCGACTCCGCTGCGATGGAAGGGTCCATCGCGAGATCGCTGCCGGAGCGTGGCGCCGACCGCCGCGCTGCGATGGCTTCGAGGATCTCGTCGTAGTCGATCACGTCCGCCTGCATCGCGGACGGCAGCGCGAGCGTGCCGCCGAGACCGACGCCCGAGAGCGAGACGAGGAATCCGTAGGCGAGCGTCTCCCCCGGACCGAGAAAGAAGACGCCGGCGAACGCGCAGGTGTTGACGGCCATCGCGGCGATCCACGCGTTGCGCTTCCCGAAGCGCCGAGACGCGGCGATCCACGCAGGCAGCAGCGCGATCCCGACGGCGAAGTACAGGAGCAGGTAGAGCTCGGCGCTCGCCGCCCCGAGTACGTAGTGCACGTAGTGCAGAATCAAGGTCGCGGGCAGGCTGCTGCCGAGTGCGCTCACCGTGTAACTCGCCAGCAGGATCCGGAACGGCCGGTTCGCCAGCATCACGCGCAGCGACGGACGCGGCGCGGACACACGCTCGGTCGCCACCGGTTCGCGTACCCCGGCGACGCAGGCGATGCACAGCATGACGAGGAGCGGCGCGTAGACCGCCGCGATCGCCGCCATCCGCGTGCGCTCCCCCGCCGGTCCGGCCGGCGCGTCGATCCAGGCATCGATCCAGAACGGGGAGCTCACCGCGAGAACGGTGCCGAGCAACAGCGCGCCGTCGCGCAGCCCGAGCAGCGCCGTCCGGTCGTGATGATCGAAACACAGCTCGGGGCCGAGTGCTTCGTACGGAACCGTGACGGCGGTCCAGAACAGGAACACCGCGAAGATCGTCACGGCGAACCAGAGCGTCGCGCCTGCGGGCTCCAGCGCCGGCGGCACGAGCAGCGCCACCATGCACAGCGCCAGCGGCACGACGCCGAGCAGCAGCCAGGGCCGGCGTCGTCCCAGGCTCGTCCGCGTCTGATCGGAGAGCCAGCCGATGGGAGGGTCCAATACGGCATCGAACAGACGCACGGCCGCGAGGATCGTGCCCAGCGCCGCCATCGGGACTCCGACGACGTCGCTGTAGAACTTCGGGACGAACACATACAGAGGAATGCCGACGACGGCGAGCGCGAGCGCCGGTCCCGCGTACGCGATGCGGGTCGGCCAGGACGGAGACCGC
>CAYOHN010000286.1:0-5007 GCA_964403735.1 uncultured Spirochaetales bacterium
ACGGATCGCCCCGGAAGCAGCCCGGCGCGAGCCAACTGCGCAGCCGGTAGTCGAGAATCAATGCGATCATGCGCAGGCCGAGACCGAAGGCCACCCAATGGTTGCCGTTGACCGACGAAACTCTCCTGCGACGCGTGTAGTTCACCGGGATCTGTACGCTCCTCTGTCCGCGCAATCTGCTGAGCACCATCATCTCCGGACCAAAGGAGCTGTCATCGATGGTGAACAGCGGCTCGAGATCGTGCATCGCCTCGCGGCGGATGCAGAAAAGCGTACATCCGACGTCCGTCAGTGACGTCGTGTTGAACAACCCCTCGAGAAGCTTCGCCACGGCGAAGTGTCCCCATTTCTGCAGGAGGCCGATCGACCCCCGTTGCCAGACCGGCTCCATCACGGTCCGGCTGCCGTAGACGACGTCGAAGTCCTCGGCATACGCGAGCAGCTTGCGCACGTCGCGCGCGCAGAAGCTGCCGTCCGCATCGGCGACCAGGAGAAAGTCTCCCGCCGCTTCGCGGAAGCCGCGCCGAATCGCAGCGCCCTTCCCCGGACGCGCAGCAACCACGTCATGCGTCCGAGTCTTCGCGAGCCGGGCGCTCGGAACCGACGCCCCGTCGTGGCGAACGACGATGATCTCGTCGATGACCCCCGCCAGCTCGAAGTGATCGAGTGCGCGTTCGATCGAGTCCTGCTCGTCGCCGATCGGCAAGATCAGCGAGACGCGCTTGCCGCCCCACATGGTTGAGCCCCCTCGCGACGATGTCCCTCGTCGCCCCGATTCCGTTGGTCCGCCCCGGAGATCGGCCGAATCGTTGCCGCTCTTGAGACGCGCAGGAGAGGGGCGGCGCCGTTCCGGGGCGCCGGCGCGGCGCGCCGTTGACACCCCGCCCGGCCGCTGGTTAGGTTCCGCCGGCCGGTCGGTCCGCTCCCATCGTCTAGCGGTCTAGGACGTGGCCCTCTCAAGGCCAAAACACGGGTTCGATTCCCGTTGGGAGCACCACCACCGGGCCGGCAGGGTCTTCCCGCGGTGGCTGCACCCCACCGGGAGCTTCACCCCAGGAAGGCTCGACGCCTTGGCAGACTTCGCGTTCGCGTTCCTCGACTGTGAGTTCGGCGGGCTCGACCCGGAGCTCCACGACATCACCGAGGTCGCGGTGATCGTGACGGACTACCGCCTCGTCGAGCTCGCGAGCGCCGAGTGGAAGGTGGCGGCGCGCCCGGAGCGCATCAGCGACGAGGCCGCCAAGATTTTTGGCTACGACGCCGCCGTCTGGGCGGCCGAGGGCCAACCGGTCCGCCGCGTGCTGACGGAGCTCGCCGGGATGCTGCCGAAGGGCAAGACCGTCGTCCCGGCGGGCCAGAACGTGCGCATGGATGTGACGTTCCTCGAGCGCGCGTACAAGTCCTGCGAGATCCCGTGGCCGTTCGACTACCACGTGATCGACCTCGCGACGCTGTACTACGCGTGGTCGCTGGTCGCCGGCGAAACGGCGAGCGCCCTCTCGCTGCGCCAGGCCGCGACGACCGCCGGCCTCATCGACGGCGCCACACCCCACCGCGCGCTCGCCGACACGCGGCTCACGCTCGAGACCTTCCGCCACTACGTCGGCCGCCTCGCGCCCCGCTCGCCGGCGGAGACGACGCTGCTGCTGCCGACCGACCCGCCCGCCGCCGACCGCGAGCCACCGGCCGGGGCCTGAGTCGGCGCCCGTCGAGGCGCGGACCGATCAGCCGATCCAACGCGAAACGGAGCTCACGAACGCCCCTGCGAAGGTAGCGCGCGCGTCAGCGCCGGCTGCGCGGGTCCTCGGGCGTTCCCTCTGGCCGCGCCGGTGCCGGGCGCTCGGAGCCCGTCGCCAACGCCGGCCCGAGTTTCGCGCGCCACTTGGCGAGCGCGGCTTCGTCGATCCGCGCGAGCGCGCGCAGCAACCAGCTCTGCGGCCAGCGCGTTGGCGCGAGACACACGGCCGACGCGAAGTCGATCAGCACCGGCGCGCCGCTCGCATCGACGAGCACGTTGCTGCGATGACGCAGGTCGAGATGCACGACACCGCGCGCGTGTAACCCGCGCACTGCCGTTGCGAGCTGTGCCAGGAAGTCCGGCGCCAGCTCCGAGGCGCGCTGGCGCGAGAGCCGACGACCCGGACGATGCTCGATGGAGAACGCATACGCATCGATGCGTCCCAACAGCCGCGGCACGTTCGGATGGCCGGCGAGCACGCGATACGCGCGCAGCTCGCGCGCGATCAACCAGCGACCGAGCGTCGCGCGCAGCCAAGGGGCCCGCGCCCCGAAGTCCTTCACGACCGCCTTCACGACGGCGGGGCCATCGCGAAGCTCGTACAGCAGGACATCGGGCTTCCGGCCGGCGCCCCGTTGCAACGGCAGCGGATCGAGGCCGGCCAGCCTCTGGCGGTCGATCCTCAGGCGATCGACCCTCCGGCGATCGACCGGCTGGCGACCGACCGGCTCCGTCGGCACGGACCCCGGCGGACCGATGCCGGCGGCGGGCTTCAGGAGTCGCCGCGAGGACGCTTCGGCGGATTGCGTTCGGCCCGCTCGCAGACCATCCCCCAAAGCTGCTCACGCAGTCGCTCCTGGAACACCGGATCGATCGGCAACGGGCCGTCATCCCCCTCGAGAAACTCGGCGAACTCGACGGGATCGAAGTCGTCGTCCGCGGAGGCCGACGGCCAGGCTTTCGCGCCGGGCTCGGCTCGATGGGTTCGTTTGCGGCGCGGCAGGGGGCGACGAGCCCCCCTCGTAGTTTCCGGTTTCACCGGCTTCTCCCGGGGGGGGTATGGTCAAGATAGAACATGTCTTCACGCAAATGCACGCATTTCACTCCTACGGAGCCGTCGACCGCGCACCCGCCAGTTCCCACCGGCCAAGCGCCCGCGCATACCGTCCGCCGCCTGATCGCGCCGCCGGAGCCCCGACGGCTCTGCGCTTCGATCCATTGGACGGAAGCAATGGACGGAAGCGAACAGAGCGGCCCCGGACCCGCATGGCCATTGCCACACGGCCATCGAGCAGGAGCGGGGAGTTACCCGCACTTCGATTGTCTCAGTGCATAGGTGGACGGCCTGCTACGCGCGTGGCACGCCCAGACGACTTCGGCCCCGGCCTCGTGTCCCCGATGGGACCGATGGGACAGGAGGCCGAGGCCGTGCTGTATTCCCTCGGATCCGCCGTCGAGCCGGATCCGGCAGGTCCGGGGTCGTCAGGAGTGCAGGAACCCGTCGAGACCCGGCGCACCGTCCGCAAGTGCGCGCCGCATCCGATAGAGGTTCGCCTTGATGGCGTCCTCGGACTTGCCGAGCGCCTCGGCGATGGCTCGGATCGGCTGCCGGCGCATGTGCTTCAGATGGAAGATCCGGCGCTGCAGCGGGGTGAGGCGTTCGTTGACGACCTCGTCGCAGCGATCGAGCATACGCCGGGCGTCGACGGTCGAGTCCGTCGATGCCGTATCCGATGCCAGCGCGTCTTCTCGCGCATCGTCGAGTGACTCGATCCGCGGACGCGTGCCCCGGAAGCGCCGATTGACCTTGTTGCGCGTGATTCCGAAGATCCACACCAGCAAGCTCGAATCGCCGCGATAGGCGGGAAGTGCGCGGAAGACCGTCTCGAAGACCTCCTGCGTGACGTCCTCCGCCTCCGACGGGTCGCGCAGCCGCTTCAGCGCGAACCGGTACACGCGGCGGAAGTACGACTCGTAGAGCTCGTCGAAGTGCGGGCGGCTGCCGGCGAGGATGTGCGCGACCAGGATTCGATCCCGCTCGGGCGCCACGGTGACGCGTTTCGGGGCCGGCTCGCCGGAGCGCACCTGCGGAGCCGGATCGCCGGGTCGCACGAGTTTGAGCGCGACGCCGGCCGAGACGTTTGCAGGCGTCGCGGACGGGGCGCCGTCCGGAGCGGAATTACTCGCGGGGACTCGAACTTTCGGGGGACTGCTGCTGTTTCGCACGGGATCCACACTCCCAGGGCCGAGCCGCGGTGGCCGGCGTTGAAGAACTCTCCGGAAAAGGGGGGACTCGCGTCCCGGAGCGAGTAGCAGCAACCCGCGTGCCAGCACTGGTTCCCATGCGCAAACGATCGTTCATGTACTTGGAAACGAGATGAATTATCGAGATCGGGACGGGGTTCTCGAAACCGGAAAACCGTTCGACTGGAGAAGAAGAGATCTCCCGTTAGTGGGAAATTAATTTCACACCTACTGGGATGCCACGCTAGGACCTGCGCCCGGAATGATCCACCAACGACCGTCTCGGCGTTCCCAGCGGTCCTCACGGACGAGGCTCGTGCTCCAGAATCGGAGCGGCTTGCCGTTGTCCCCGACGATGCGCGTGCGGACCCGGGCTTTGCCGGGGCCGTCGACGGAGAACTCCTCGACGGCTGACGACACCGGCCGGTTCCGGGAAAAGTGGGCATCTGCAAGGTCCTGGGCCAGATCGGCGAAGTAGTCGGAGAAGCTCTCCTCGGACTCGAAGTACTCGCGCAGGGTCTGATCGCGGAACGTCGAGAGGCTGTTGAAGCGGCTGCCGGTCAGGCGCTCGTAGAACTGCGAGGCGCGCTCATAGAAGTCGAGCTCCGGGGAGGCGTCGAGAACGACGACGCCAGAGTCCGGAGCCGGCGCCACGGACGCCTCGTCGGATCCGACGAACGGAACGTCCACGGACGGAACGGAGGGCAACGACGGCATGCGCAGCCATCCCGGCCGAGAACAGCCTGCCAGGGCCAGCGCCGCTGCGAGCAACACCGCGGGGACGGCGCGGACCGCGCTGGCGCGGCCGCGTCGGCGTCCGCGATCTTCCGACGGTGCCCGGAGAGTCAGCGTCGCGCCCTCCCCTGTCCGGCCCGGGCGCGGCTGGGACGCTTGGCTTTCGCGCCGACCGCTCTCGCCTTGGCTCCGGCCTCGGAGCGAGTTTTGGACTTGGACCGAGCTTTGGACGGAGGCCGAGCCGGTCCGCCGCCCTTCGCGCCGCCGGACTTCTTGCGACGGGACGTTGC
>CAYOHN010000287.1:0-4967 GCA_964403735.1 uncultured Spirochaetales bacterium
TGTCCGCATCCACCGCCTCGTCGCCCGGGATGCCGAGCAGCCCGAGGCCGAGGCCATCGTGACCCGCAACCCGTTCGCCGTGATAGACCGGGAGATCGCGCGCACCAAGCCGAGCACGAACCGCCTCGAGGTGACCGGTCTCGCGCAGATGGTGCTCGACGCGCTGGTCGATGGCCGCGTTCAGGAAGAACGCGAGCACCATCGGTGCCGGACCGTTGATCGTCATCGAAACCGACGTCGACGGATCGCAGAGATCGAAGCCGGAGTAGAGCTTCTTGGCGTCGTCGACGGTGCAGACCGACACCCCCGAATTGCCGACCTTGCCCCAGATGTCCGGCCGCTCATCGGGATCGCGACCGTAGAGCGTCACGCTGTCGAACGCCGTCGATAGGCGTGCCACGCCGGTGCCACTGGCCAGCAAATGAAAGCGGCGATTCGTGCGCTCCGGTGTGCCTTCGCCGGCGAACATCCGCGTCGGATCCTCGTCGCCGCGCTTGAACGGGAAGACGCCGGCGGTGAACGGGAACTGCCCCGGGAGGTTCTCGCGACGCAGATGGCGAAGCTGCTCGCCCCAACTTTCGACGCGCGGGAGCGCGACGCGCGGCAGACGCGTGCCGGAGAGCGTCTCGATGTGATTGTCGACGCGGATCGGTCGCTCGCGAACCGCGTACTCTTGAGTGTCCGCGGCGTAGCGCGCGCGGGTGGCGGGCCAGCCGCGGAGGTCCTCCTGCGCATCGGTGTCGAGGGCGGCCAAGGCCTCGTTGTAACGGCGGCGCAACGCCGAGACGGCGGCGTCGGCGCCCGTCGCCGAGAGCGCATCGTCGGGATAGGGCGTCAGGTCTGCCGGCGGCGACTCGCCAAGGCTGCGCAGTGCACGCTGGAGCGCCCACGCATCGTCGGCGCGTTCGGCCGATTCCTCGCTCCGCGCGCGATAGGCGCGCACCCCCTCGGCGATCTCCGAGAGGTACCGGCGCCGGGCCGTCGGCAGCACTCCGTGTACCGCCGGAGCGGCCGGCTCGTCCCCGGCGACCTCGATCCGGGAAGCATCACCGCATTCGCCAATCGATCGCGCGAGGTGCCGATAGAAGCGCTCGATCCCGGGATCCTGGAAGCGACTCGCGACGGTGGCGAACACGGGCACGTCCTCGTCAGAGCCCTGGAAGCCGGCGCGGTTGCGGCGCCACTGTCGCCGGACATCACGCAGAGCATCCTGAGCACCGTGACGATCGGCCTTGTTCAGCACGACGAGATCCGCGAGGTCGAGCATGTCGATCTTCTCGAGCTGCGACGGCGCGCCGTAATCCGGTGTCATCACGTACACCGAGACGTCGGCGAGCTCGGTGATCTCGGAGTCGCTCTGTCCGATGCCCGCCGTCTCGACCAGCACCAGATCGAAATCCGCTGCCTGCAACACCGCGACCGCATCGCGAATCGCCTGCGACAGCGCGAGATGCGCCTGCCGGGTCGCCAGGGACCGCACGTAGATCCCGGTCGCGTCGATCGCATTCATCCGGATGCGATCGCCGAGCAGCGCCCCGCCGGAACGGCGCCGCGTGGGATCGACGAGCAGGCAGCCGATCGAAGCCGTCGGTCGGTCGCGGCGGAGCCGGCGCACGACTTCGTCGACCACGCTCGACTTGCCGGCGCCTCCGGTGCCGGTGAAGCCGAGGACCGGCGCCGCCGGGCGCGAGCGGCGAGCCGCGAGCACACGACGCACCCGGTCGGACTCCGGGTCGCTCTTGGCGCTCCGTTCCTCGAGCCAGGTCACCAACTGCGCCACCGCCCCGGGCGCAGTGGGCGCGAGCTGCGTCAGGGAAAGGTCGGGATCCGCGGCAGGCCGCCGAGCCGACTCCTCGAGGATGCTGCGGATCATCCCGTCGAGACCGAGGCGCCGACCCTCCTCGGGGCCGAAGATCCGCGCGATGCCATCCGCCTGCAGGGCGTCGGCTTCGGCGGAGGTGATCGTGCCGCCCCCACCGCCATACACGTGGATATGTTCCGCTCCGCGTTCGCGCAGCCGCGCCACGAGATAGCGGAAGAACTCCATGTGACCGCCCTGGTACGACGAGACCGCGATGGCGTTTGCATCCTCCTGGATCGCTGCGTCCACCACCTCGTCGACGGAGCGATCGTGGCCCAGGTGGATCACTTCGGCGCCCTGGGCCTGCAGGAGACGCCGCATGATGTTGATCGCTGCGTCGTGTCCGTCGAACAGCGACGCGGCGGTCACCACCCGCACGCGCGAGGCGCTGTCTTGCGCGGGGAGTAGACGAGGTGCGGAACTCATGGCCTCTCCCCCTCGTTGGCCCCGGAGTGCGCGAGCCGCCCGGCGATGCGATCGCGGTAGCGTTCGATTTCGGCGCGGAGTCCGGCGAGCTCGGCAATGCGCGTATCCAGTTCGCCGAGCCGACGGGCGAGCAGCTCGTCGAGGCGCGCCAGCATCGTCGCCGTCGAGCCGCCAATGGCATGAACCGCATCCAGTTCGCGGATCTCGGCGAGCGAGCAACCGAGAGCTTTCAGCCGCTGGATGAACCGCAGCCGCTCCCGCTCGCTCGCGCCGTAGACGCGGCGTCCTCCCGCGCGACGCCGGACATCCGGGAGCAGACCGAGCTCTTCGTAGTAGCGGATGGTCCGCGTCGACAGGCCGGTCTGGGCGCCCAGCTCGCCGATCGAGAGCGCAGCGGAATCGCGTCCCGTCGACCTCGGGTTCGGGACCGCGTTTTCGTCGACCACCTCGGGCCGGGCGGATTGCCAGTTCACGTCAGGTGGCTAGCACGATTGGCGGAGCGGGGCCAGGGACCGACGCTACGCGGGAGTTTCCTCCGTCACGACCAGCCGTTTTGGCTGCTCGATGTGCCTCCGGATCAACTCCAGCGTGTAGTAGGAGTAGAGCCGGTCCTCGATGCGCTCGTCGAAAGTCCAGGCCATCGAGATCTTGCGACGTCCGTCGGCGTCCGCCTCGATCCGTCCCATCACACCGAACAACGACGCCGCTCCGTACTCCCACAGATGATGGAAGCCGGCCGGGTAGTGGATCGACTCCAGGTCCGCCAGGAAGATCGAGGTGAAGAGCGGATCTGAATCGATCCTGTGGCGTGGCAAGAGCCCGAGGTTGTCGCCCGCGCGAGCCAGGGCCATGAGCCCCTTGATCGCGAATACCGGCAAGCGGACCATCAGATTCATTTCCTTGTCGCTGGTCGTCTGCCTGCCGGCGCGACCTGCACGAAGACGGTCGTAGACGCCGTCCACCATCTCGTCGAGCGTTTCCGTCGCGGGGTGGAAGCGACGCTTGATGGTGATCATCGGTGCATCGTCCTCGAGCACCTTCTTCGCGCTGAACGTGATCCACTCCCCATCGCGCTGCCACAGTCGCCCGGCCTTTCCAGAAGCGGTTCTTCCCCGGCCGCAGGAAGAGCGCCTGCGCACACGCGCGCATCAAGAGATGAAACAAGGTCATCGGACGATCCGGTGGCCGATCGGCGTTCCGCTCGTCGAGAAACTACAGTGCCGCCTCGACCTCGATGTCCTGCATCATGTAGAAGAGCGAATCGTTCCGACGCGGAGAGACGTGCGGCATGGATCGCCGCATCGTCGAGAGTCGTGTCACCAACGTCGCGTCGGGACGCCTTCCGAACACCGAAACCCCTCCCCGAATCCGCGTCTCCGCGCCGGCAGGCCTCGAAACGAACGCTACATTGGCACCACGGATCGCCGCTTCCGGGGCACCGAGTCGCGGGGCCGGTCCCCGATCGCCGCGAGCCGGGCGACCAGCTCTGTGCGCAACCGTTCCGGTGCGACGATCGCATCGATCACCAGCTCGCTTGCGAGCCGTTCGATGTCGATGTCCTCGCGGTATTCTCCGCGCAGTTTCTCGACCAGCGCGGCTCGCTCGTCGTCGGGAAGCGCCTGGAGCTTGTTGTAGTAGACGGCGTTGACGGCGGCTTCGGGTCCCATGACCGCGATCATCGCCGTCGGCAACGCGAGGCAGACGTCCGGCGAGAATCCTGGACCCGACATCGCGTAGAGCCCGGCACCATAGGCCTTGCGCAGAATCACCGAGATCCGCGGGACCGTCGCCTCGGAGACCGCCATCACCATCTTGGCTCCGGCGCGGATGATGCCCTGTCGCTCGACCTGCTTGCCGATCATGAAGCCCGGCACGTCGGCCAGATACACCAGCGGGATTCCGTACGCATCGCAGAGCCCGATGAAGCGCGCCGCCTTGTCGGCGGAGTCGACGAACAGTACGCCGCCCTTCACCTTGGACTGGTTCGCCAGCACCCCGACCGGACGACCGTCGATGCGCGCGAAGCCGGTCAGGATCTCGCCCGCCCACAGCCGCTTCAGCTCGCACCAGGAGTTGGCGTCGACGAGCCGGTCGATGACCTCGCGGACGTCGAAGGGCTTGTTCTCGTCCTTCGGAATTACCGTCTCGAGGTCCGCGGGATCCGCCGCCGGGGACCGGGCGGCGACGCGGGGGAGTTCGTCCCCGGCGCGGACCGGCAGGTACGAGAGGATCTGCCGCGCCGCCGCGATCGCCTCCGCCTCGTCTTTTGCGAGCCAATCGCCGAGGCCCGACACGCTGCAGTGCATGCGCGCGCCGCCCATCTCCTCGAGCGTGGTCTTTTGCCCGATCACCATCTCTGCCATGCGCGGCGAGCCGAGATACATGCTGGCGTTGCCCTCGACCATGATGAGCACGTCGCAGAACGCCGGGATGTATGCGCCGCCCGCCGCGGAGGGCCCGAACAGCAGGCAGAGCTGCGGCACGAAACCGGACATCCGGCACTGGTTGGCGAAGATCCGACCCGCGCCGCGGCGACCCGGGAACATCTGGATCTGGTCCGTGATGCGCGCGCCGGCGGAATCGACCAGGTACAGCATCGGGACCGCGAGCCGCTCGGCAGTCTCCTGGATGCGCAGGATCTTCTCGACGGTGCGCCAACCCCACGAGCCGGCCTTGACGG
>CAYOHN010000288.1:0-4966 GCA_964403735.1 uncultured Spirochaetales bacterium
GCGTAGGGGCGCGTGAAGGGCCTCTCCACGCTTCGCCCGCGACCCTCCGCGAAGTCTTGCATCGAGGCCGAGGATAGATCGATGTGGTGGACGCTGGGAGAGCGCAGATATCGCATCCCCGTATTGCGGGTCGTCCTGCGCCATCGCGCGAGCAGGCGCGACTCGTCGTCGAGGATGCGGACGGCGTCGTGTGCGACGCCCGCCTCCCCGATCAGACGAAGTGCCGCATGGACGCCGTGCGGTCCGCCGCCGATCACGAGCCATTCGAGCATCAGTGCAGCATCGTTCGCGGGATCGAAAGCATCCCGGATCTCTCCGCCCGCGGAGGATGCAACGCATCGCCGAGCCTCTCTTCCGGCAGGAGGCAGGCATCGAGGCTCGAGCACACGCGATCGCAGTCGAGGTCGACGCCGGTGAAGACCAGCTCCTGACGGCGGTCCCCGAAGCGGGGGTGCCATCGCTCGAGCAGCCGACGCCGTTGCGAGTCACAACCCGGCCACGCACCGTCCGCGAGGCTCGCCCACCAGCGACCGCCGGGGAACAGACGGTGCACGGATCCCGCGCACGAGTAGCCGAAGCTCCGATCGGGTTCGCTGGCGAGCCAGACGTGCCCCTTCCCCCTCGAGAGATCTCGCGGGGGATTCGCGAGCCAATCAACGAAGCGCTTCGGATCGAAGGGACGCGCGCGGCGGTAGACGAGAAGGTCCGGCCTCGGCGCCAGATCGCACCCGCTGTGCAGAGCCTCCAGCCACGGGGGCACGACCTGGACGGATCGAGCTGAGAGTGCGGGCAGGTCGAGGCCCGATCCACGGGGGAGCGAGGTCCGGGAGGCTCCGGGATTCAGCACGGTGAGACAGCGCGCGATCGCATCGGAGACATGCGTCTCGCCGACGAGCACGAGGTGCGTCGCCGACTCGATCTGCCCGACCAGGATGTCCGCGATGGTGCGTACGTCGAGGTCGCTCTGACCCCAGCCGTGCAGCGAGAGCGGAGCGGTCGACGCCAGATGATCCACGAAGTGATCGAGATCGACGAAGGTCGACACGCTCGCGAGGTGCGCGGCGCGGCCGAGGCAGTCCGGCAGGAAGCCACACTCTTCCCAGCTCTCGACGAGCAAGGACGGCTCGGCGAAGGGCGGAAGCAGGACGCCGATCCGCCTCGCATCGGCGACGACGGCGTCGGCGAGCGCGTGGAGGGGCACGACGGTCATCCCCTTCTCCGCCCGCTCGAAGCCCCATCGAACCGCTTCGGTCGGCAGGCCCGCGAGCAGATGCACGCCCAACGACGGATTCCGATCGGAGTTCGCGCCGGGAGGCTCGACGAGAGCGGGTGTCACGCGCCTTGCGTCGTCACTCACGGCAACCACCGCCCGGTCCGAACCGTTTCGCGCGAAACGATACGCGCGAAACGATACGCGCCGGACCCGGTCGGCAGCCTGTGCCGGACCGACCTCGTCGCGCGGCCGCTCTCCCTCTTCGTGGACTCTCGTGTTCACGACCGCATTCGGCGACAAGCGACATTCATCGTAGGGGTGCCAGCGGCAGTGCCCGAGTTCCCGAACCCTCGGAGTTCGGGCGGGTCCTCGGCCTGCGGGAACGCGACGGGCGCCGTCGGCACTTATGCTTCGGGTCGATCACGGAGCCGAGAGGGGAGATGGAAACAACGAGATCGCTCGACTTCCGATCCCTCGCGGACGGGATCGGGATCCTGGGGTCGGCGATCTGCGCCCTACACTGCCTCGCGGCCCCCGTCGTTCTCGTGGCGGGGATGGCCCTGCCATCCTGGCTCGCAGGCCAGGAAACCATTCACGAGATGCTGCTCTGGGCGATCTTCCCTACGTCCTTCCTTGCGTTCGGGATCGGGTGCTGGCAGCACGCGGACTACCGGGTGCTGCTGCTGGGAATCCTCGGCCTGTCCGGCCTCTCGGCTGCGGTCGCGGTGCCTCATGAGCTGATCGGCGAGAACGGCGAGCGAATCATCACGGTCGGGTCCGCTGGTCTCCTGATCGCGGCCCACCTGCGCAACTTCAGGCGCTGCCGCGCCGACGGTTGTTGCCACGAATGAGTCTCGGGTTCGCGAGTTCTCGTGCGCGGTCGGGCGGCTCCCTCTCTGGAAACCGCGGCCCCGCCCGAGCCGCACCCTCGCAGTGCCCGGCTCAGCGGTCACTCACCCATCCGACGTGAAGGAGATTGCTTGCTCGCTTCCTCTCAGTTCGCCATTCAGCCGCTCCCGCAGCTCGTGTTCGCCAACGGCAGCGCGGCGCAGCTTCCTCTGCATGCACAGCGCCTCGGCAGTCGCTCCGTCCTGATCGTCACGGATCCGGGGGTGGTCGCGGCGGGCCTCGTCACGCCGTGCGAAGAGGGTCTTGCGAAAGCGGGGATCGGCGTTCGCACGTTCGCCGGCGTGGAGGCGAACCCGACCGATCGCAACGTGGCGGACGGCGCCGCGATCCTGCGCGAGCTCGACGAAGCGATCGTCGTGGCGCTCGGTGGCGGCTCCGCGATGGACGCGGCCAAGGCCATCGCGTTGCTCGCACCGAACGACGGGCCGCTCTCCGGAATCCTCTTTGGCCAGCAGCCGCCGCGTCCGGGCCACTCCATCATCGCGGTTCCGACGACGGCGGGCACCGGCTCCGAGACCAACATGTTCGCCGTGATCACCGACACGGCTCTCGGCCGCAAACTCTACGTCGCGCACCCGAGCGTGCAGCCCCGGCTGACTCTGCTCGATCCGTCGCTCACTCTCGGGCTTCCGAAGTATCCGACCGCAACCTGTGGCATGGACGTGCTCACGCACGCGATCGAGGCCTTCACGGCTCGCGGCGCGACGCCCTATTCCGACGCCGTGGCGATCGGCGCCATCCGCATGGTGGCGACCCACCTGCCGCGTGCGTACGACGATGGATCCGATCTCGAGGCGCGTTCGCAGATGCTGCTCGCGTCGAACATGGCCGCGATCGCGTTCAATGTGGCCGGGCTCGGTGCCTGCCACGCCCTCGGGCACCCGCTGTCTGCGCGTCTGCACGCGGCGCATGGTCAGACCCTGTCGACGATGTTGCCGCACGTCATGGCCGAGAACGCCGACGTCTGCGAAGCGAAGTATGCGCGAGTCGCGGAGGCACTCGGCGCGGCGCGCGGCTCTGCGAGCGAGGCTGCTGCTGCGCGATCCGCCATCGACGCGGTGCACGCCCTTCGCGCGCGCGTCGGCGTCGAGAAGTCGATCCGAGAGCTCGGCGGCGCTCCGGAGCTGATCCCGCAGCTCGTCGCCGACGCAATGGCCGACATGATCCTCGGCACGAATCCGAAGCCGCTCTCGGAAGACCGCGTGACACGACTCTACGAGATGGCGATGGGCTGAGCGTGCCCGGCGAAGACGCGAGCTTCGATCTCCTGATCCGGCGCGGACACGTGGTGTCGGCACATTCGGTGGTGCAAGCCGACATCGGGATCCGTGGCGAGAGGATCGCCAGCGTCGGCGACCTCGCGGGTGCGGCCGCGGCGCGGACTCTCGATGCCTCGCATCTCCACGTGCTTCCAGGCGCCATCGACACGCAGGTCCACTTTCGCGAGCCCGGGCTCGAGCACAAGGAGGATCTCGCGACCGGCACCGAAGCCGCGATCCTCGGGGGCGTGACGAGCATCTTCGAGATGCCGAATACGGACCCACCCACGACCGACGTCGCCACTCTCGCCGACAAGCTGCGCCGCGCCGCCGGCCGTGCCCGTTGCGACTTCGCCTTCTACGTCGGCGCGACCGCCGAGAATCTCGACGATCTCGCCGCTCTCGAGGAGATGCCGGGCTGCTGCGGCGTGAAGGTCTTCATGGGTTCGTCGACGGGATCCCTGCTGCTCCACGAGGACCATGCGATCGAGCGCCTTCTGCAGCGAACCTCCCGGAGAGTCGCGGTGCATGCGGAGGACGAGGAGCGTCTGCGGGAGCGCGGCGCGTCGATGCCGGCCGGATCCTCCGTCTTCTCGCATCCCGTCTGGCGGGACGAGGAGACCGCCGTGCGGGCCACCCGGCGCGTGCTCGCGCTCGCACGCCGCACGCGGCGCAAAGTGCACGTGCTGCACGTCTCGACCGAGGAGGAGCTGGCACTGCTGGGCGAACACCGTGACGTGGCGACCGTCGAGTGCACGCCGCAGCACCTGCGTCTGGCCGCGCCGGATTGCTACGAACGGCTCGCGACGCTCGCGCAGATGAATCCTCCGATCCGCGAAAGCCGCCACCAGGCAGCGCTCTGGCGTGCGGTTCGCGATGGGCGCGTCGACATGGTCGGCTCCGACCACGCGCCCCACACGCTCGCCGAGAAAGCGCGGCCGTATCCGGACAGCCCGTCGGGCATGCCGGGCGTGCAGACGCTGCTTCCGCTGCTGCTCGACGACGCGGCGAAGGGCCGTCTCTCCCTGGAACGCGTCGTCGATCTGACGAGCGCGGGCCCCGCGCGCGTCTTCGGGATCACCGGCAAGGGCGCGATCGCACCCGGACACGATGCCGACCTCGTCCTCGTCGATCTCGCGCAGGAGTGGCGCATCGAGCGCGCCTGGCTGCGCAGCCGCTGCGGCTGGAGCGCGTTCGAGGGGGAATGTCTGCGCGGACATCCCGTCGCGACGATCCTGCGCGGTGCGCTCGCCGCGCGCGATGGCGAGGTCCTCGGCCCTCCGCGCGGAGCGATGCTGCGCTTTGCGCGAGCGTGACTCCGGCGCGGGCACGAACCTCGGAGCCCGCGCCTGCGCAGGATGAACCCACAAGGAGATCTCCATGACCCTGACCGAGCGAACGAATCCCGGCCGCCCGCGCCTCCCCGTCACCGTCCTTTCGGGCTTCCTCGGCGCAGGCAAGACGACCCTCCTCAACCAGGAGCTCAACAACCGGGAGGGACGTCGCGTCAACCGATTCCCCGTGGGGCTTCTGGTCACCGCAAGCCGCCAGCACGGATGCCGACACTCCGCGCGAAGGGATCGGC